>DASVVJ010001259.1:0-5563 GCA_036389955.1 Myxococcaceae bacterium | reverse complement strand
AGGAGGGCATGCGCTCTCAGCCCGCCGTGCGCCAGAAGGTGCTGGCGTGGGCGCGCGGGGTGGCCACCGAGTACCACACGCTCTCCCTGCGCCACGAGAAGGTGCCCCTGGCCCTGGAGGCGCAGTACCGATTGGCCCGGCGGCTGGTGTTCACGCCGCTGCACACCCGGATCGGCTTCGAGCAGTCCGAGTTCTTCTCGGTGGGCGCGGCGCCCATCGCCCGGGAGGTGTTGGACTTCTTCGCCTCGATCGACATCGTCATCCGCGAGGTGTGGGGCATGTCCGAGCTGACGGGGCCGGCCACCCTCAACATCAAGGAGGCCACCCGGCTGGGCTCGGTGGGACGGCCCCTGGTGGGGGTGGAGGTCCGCATCGCGGAGGATGGAGAGATCCTCGTGCGGGGCGGCCTCACGTGCACGGGCTACTACAAGGAGCCCGCGTTCACCGCGGAGCTGCTCGAGGGCGGGTGGCTGCACACCGGCGACGTGGGGCACCTGGACGGCGAGGGCTACGCCCACATCACCGGACGGAAGAAGGAGATCATCGTCACCTCGGGCGGCAAGAAGACGCCGCCGTCCAACATCGAGGGCCTGCTCAAGGGCGTGGCGCCGGTGAGCCAGGCGGTCGTCATCGGCGACCGGCGCCACTACCTGGTGGCGCTGCTGACGCTGGACGCGGAGAAGGCCCGCGCCCTGGCCAAGGAGAAGGGCTGGCCGGAGGACCTGGCCGCGCTGGCTCAGGACCCGCGCCTGCGCAAGCACCTGGACGAGGCCATCGCCCGGGACGTGAACCCGAAGCTGGCCAGGTTCGAGACGATCAAGCGCTTCGCCGTGCTGCCCCAGGACTTCACCGTGGACGAGGGCGAGATGACGCCCACCCTCAAGGTCCGCCGCGTCGTGGTGGAGAAGAAGTACGCCTCGGTGATCGAATCCCTGTACGCCGAAGGGGGCGTGGCCGAGGCCTCCTGAGGCCCCGGCCGTGGCGCTCAGTAGCCCACGTAGACGAACCGGCCCGAGGAGCCCTTGTCTCCGAAGCCCACGTTGTTGAGGTTGAGGGAGCCGGAGCCGCTGAACTCCTTGTAGCTGCCGCCGTAGGTGTCGTGCTCGTACAGACGGAAGCGCCAGCCCCACGGCACGCACCAGCGAATCGCGGAGGCCTTGTCGGTGAAGCCCTCCACGTTGCGGAAGTTGCTGTAGCGCTCCAGCGAGAAGTCCCGGTAGTCGATCATCAGCCCCCGGTCGCTGAAGTCCGAGTCGTCATACAGCTCCGCGAAGGCCTCGTTGATGGTGCCGGAGCAGCTCGGGTTGGGGAAGGTGGAGCGGAACTCCATCATCTTCACCGAGCCGCTGGGCCCGTCGTTGTCGTGCTCCGTGCCGTAGACGATGAGCTGGCCGCTCGGGTCCACGTAAATGCCGCCGGCCGCGTCGAGGTTGCAGTGCGTGGTGGAGCCCCCGCTGTACCCGGGCGATGGGTAGCCGCAGTACAGGTGCCGGCGCGCCACCTTGGTGATGACCACCTGGCCGTACTCCTCCGTCAGCCGGTACAGATCGATCCAGTCCTCGCCGTTGACGGAGTTGCGGTGCGTGCCCGCCAGGAAGAGCGATCCGTCACACTGGGTGATGAGGTTGAGGTTCTGGTAGTTGCCGAACTCCCAGTCGCCAATGGAGGAGCGCAGCTCGCCCTCGTTCCAATAGTCCACCAGGTTGAACGTGGTGGTGCTCTGGTTCAGGTCTCCGCTGCTCGAGCGGTAGAACTCCAGGTTGTTGGCGTTGGCCCGGCCCAGGATGAGCAGGAAGGCGCCGTCGGCCATCTTCGCCAGCGAGGCCGTGCCCGCCTCCGTGTTGGTGCCCACACGGCTCACCGGCAGCAGCCGCGGCGCGGTGGGGCTGCTCAGGTCATAGAAGACCACCTGGCCGTTGTACCCGCTGGGCGCGCTCTCCAGCGACACCGCGAGGAGGTTGCCCGAGGCCTGCATGCCGCCCGAGTGCGAGTAGGGCAGGTACCAGGGCAGCACCTCGTCGTAGACGGAGCGATCCCACCCGGATGGCGCGGTGGCGGGGAAGTGCGAGTCCACCCTCAGCCGGTTGGAGCGGAAGCGCTGGCCGGTGCCGTAGTCCCGCGACTCCATGTGCACCACGGTGAAGGCCCGGTTGCTACCCGACTGGGACACCGCCATGTAGCGCCCGCCCGCCACCGGCAGCCGCTGGATACCCTGCCAGTGGCTGGTGAGGCTCACCGGATCCCCGATGGGGAAGAAGCCCATCACGTCCCCATGGTCCCGCAGGCTGTTCACCGCCGAGACGGCGTTGGGCACGCACTGGTTGCAGTCCGACGCGCCCCAGGCGCAGACGGCCCCGTTCAGGGGAAAGGCGGAGGCGGTGCCGCTCAGCAGCAGCGCGGCCAGGAGGCTCAATCGGTAAGGGTTCATGGCGACCGGGTATAATTCAGGCAAAACACTGAAAACCAGTCGTTTCGGGAATGAAAAAGGGGCGGGGACCGGAGTCCCTCGCCCCTTCGTGCTTCAGGCGGCGGCGCGGCTTACTTGCCGGCGCGCTTGTCCATCGGCACGTAGTCGCGGCGCTTGGAGCCCGTGTAGATCTGGCGCGGCCGGGCGATCTTCTGCTCCGGATCCTTCACCATCTCCTCCCACTGCGCGCACCAGCCCACCGTGCGCGGGATGGCGAACAGCACCGGGAACATCTCCACCGGGAAGCCCATCGCCTCGTAGATGAGGCCCGAGTAGAAGTCCACGTTGGGGTACAGCTTGCGCTTGACGAAGTACTCGTCCTGCAGGGCGATGCGCTCGAGCTCCACGGCGATGTCCAGCAGCGGGTTCTTGCCCGTCACCTCGAACACCTCGTCCGCCACGCGCTTGATGACCTTGGCGCGCGGGTCGTAGGACTTGTACACGCGGTGGCCGAAGCCCATCAGCTTCTTCTCGCCCTCGCCGCTCTTCACCGCCTTGATGAAGTCGGGGATCTTCGAGACGTGGCCGATCTCGCGCAGCATGCGCAGCACCGCCTCGTTGGCGCCGCCGTGCAGCGGGCCGTAGAGCGCGCCAATGCCGGCGCTCACCGCCGAGTACGGATCCACCTCGGACGAGCCCACCGTGCGCACCGACGTCGTCGAGCAGTTCTGCTCGTGGTCCGCGTGGAGGATGAACAGCAGGTCCAGCGCGCGCTCCAGCGTGGGGTGCACCTTGTAGGTGGCCGTGCCGATGCGGCGGATCATCGCCAGGAAGTTGGCGACGTAGGACAGGTCGTTGTCCGGGTAGATGTACGGCAGGCCCATGCTGTGGCGGAACGAGAAGGCCGCCAGGGTGGGCATCTTCGCGATGAGCCGGGTGATCTGAATGCGGCGGCTCTGCTCATCCTTGGTGTTCTTGGCGTCCGGGTAGAAGCCCGAGAGCGCCGCCACCGTGGAGGCCAGCATGGACATGGGGTGCGCGTCGTAGCGGAACCCGTCCATGAAGGTCTTGATGTTCTCGTGCACGTACGTGTGGTGCGTCACCAGGTGGATGAACTGCTCGAGCTCCTTGGGGTTGGGCAGCTCGCCGTTGAGCAGCAGGTAGCACACCTCGAGGAACGAGGACTTCTCGGCCAGCTGCTCGATGGGGTAGCCCCGGTACTCGAGGATGCCCTTGTCACCGTCGATGTACGTGATGGCGCTGCGGCAGTTGGCGGTGTTGAGGAACGCCGGGTCGTAACCCATGAGACCGAAGTCATCGTCACTGACCTTGATCTGCCTGAGCGCGTGAGTGCGAATGCAGCCGTTCTCGACCGGGACTTCGTACGTCTTGCCGGTCCGGTTGTCCGTGATCGTCAGCGTGTCCTTTGGCATGGGCGGGAGATTTCACAGGGCGCAGAGAGCTTTCAACAAAAAAGAGAGGCCCCGGCTCCACTGGACAGTGAGATATGAACGTTCACTCAGATAGGCGCACACCGGCGCGCTCCATCTGGCGCCAGAAGCCCGGGAAGCTCTTCTCCACGCACTCGGGTCCGGTGAGGCTCAGGCGCGCTCCGGACAGCACGGCCAGGGTGGCCGAAACCATGGCCAGCCGGTGGTCCCCACGGCTATCCATGGAGAACTGCGCGGGAGGTGCCGCCGGAGGCGTCACGGTGAGGGTTTCCCCCTCCAGCTTCGTCGTGCCTCCGTAGGCCTTCACCAGGGTCTGAATGCCGTCCAGGCGGTCGCTTTCCTTCACGCGCAGGATGCCTACATCGGTCAGCGTGGAGGGGTAGGGCAGCACGCAGGCAAGCGCGGCCAGGGTGGGCAGCAGGTCCGGACATTCCTTGCCCGAGGCCACCAGGCCGTCACGGGCCTGGCCCTGGACGCGCATGGTGAGGTCCGGGCCGGGAACGGGCTTCAGGCCCGCGGGCTGAATCAGGCGAAGAATGGCCTGGTCCGGGTGGGCGCTGGAGGGATCCGCGCGCTCCACGCTGCCGCCGGTGCGCCAGGCGGTGAGCAGCAGGTAGCCCAGGGAGGACCAGTCTCCCGGCAGGGGCGGGGCGGCGGGCAGGGCCTGGTAGCCGGTGACGGCCAGGCGCGAGGCACTCTCCTCCACGGTGAAGCCGAAGCGCCGCAGCCAGGAGACGGTGAGCTCCAGGTAGCCCGCGCTCGTCAGCGTGCCGAGGATCTCCACGCTCCAGGGGCGCCGCTCGCGCAGGAAGAGGGCCGCGCAGCCCAGCAGCAGGCTGGAGGCGTACTGGCTGCTCTGCTCGCCCGGGACGCGGAACAGCGGCTGGCCGGTGGAGGTCGGTGCGTGGATCTCCACGGGCCAGGGCTTGCCCTCGGTGAGGGTGAGGCCCACGGGGCCCAGCGCCTCCCGGAGGGACTCGAAGAGGGGGCTGTGCGGGCGCTCGCCCAGACGCGGAGTGCCGGTGAGGCGCACCTTCACGCCCGGGGTCACCGCTGCCTGGGTGACGAGGATGCGGAACGGAGCGCCGCCGTCCGCGCAGTCCACGTCGCGCACGGTGCCCGGAGGCTGGCGCAGGGCGTTCACGCCTCGGGTGAGGACGCGCACGTCCGCGGGGAGATCCGTCTCGGCCTCGGCCTGGAGGGAGGCCAGGGGCCAGTGGCCGGTGAGGTGCGCGAGCACCAAGGCCCGCTGGGCGTCCGACTTGGACACCGGGGGCACCAGACTCGCGGGGACGAGGTGGCTGGGGTCGACGTGCAGCAGGCTCATGGGCGAAGTCCCTGTGTCCAGGCGGGCCAGAGGCGCCGCCAGTCGGTCTCGGAGACGTCTTTGACTTCGAAGGTGCCAATGGCGGGCAGGAGGATCATGCGCAGCTCCCCCGCCTTGCCGGCCTTCTTGTCGGCGGCGAGCAGGGCCGTCACGTCCTCGAGGGCCGCGCGCCGCAGCAGGGCGGCGATCCGGTTACGCCCGAGGACGCCGGGCCCGCGCTCGAGGGCCTCTTCGACCTGGACGGCCACCTTCTCCGGTGTCACGCCCAGCGAGCGCCCCACATCCAGCGCGCAGAGCATGCCCAGGCCCACCGCGTCCCCATGGGACAGCTTGAAGCGGGACAGGCCCTCCAGCACGTGGCCGAAGGTGTGGCCGAAG
>DASVVJ010001258.1:0-7756 GCA_036389955.1 Myxococcaceae bacterium | reverse complement strand
CTTCCGCAGGGTAGAGAACATCCCCGGGCCCACTTGCCAACAGCCGGGTTCATCCTCTTCAGTGCGGCGAGCAGTCCACGAAACGAGATTGAGCCATGGATCGCGTCCCCGAGGGGCTTCGTCTTTCTGCAGGCACGCTGGTGGGGCCCTGGCGCGTGGAGGCCTGGCAGGGGCAGGGGCCTTACGGCGCCGTGTACCGCGCCGTGCGCGCGGGCCAGGAGCACGCGGGCCCGGTGGCGCTCAAGCTGGCGCTCTATCCGTGGGATAGGCGCGTGGTCCGGGAGGCGGAGCTGCTCTCGCGAGTGAGCCACCCGGGCATTGCGCGGCTGATGGACCGTGGAGTGCTGCGTCACGCTTCAGGAGTCGAGCATCCGTGGTTCGTCATGGAGTGGGTGGAGGGCACGCCGCTGTATGCCTGGGCCCAGCAGCACGCGCCTTCCTCGCGGCAGGTGTACCGGGTGCTGGCACAGCTGGCGCGGTCGCTGGACGCGGTGCATGCCGTGGGGGCCGTGCACCGGGATGTGAAGGGGGACAACGTTCTGGTCCGGCTTTCGGACAACCTGCCGGTGCTCATCGACTTCGGCTCGGGCCACTACCCAGGAGCTAAGCGGCTCACCTGGCAGTCGCTGGCTCCGGGGACTCCCGCGTACTTGTCGGCTCAGGCGGGGCTATTCGAGATCCGCCTGGCGCGCCATCGCGACAGCTACTACGCGCCCACGCCCGCGGATGATCTGTACGCGCTGGGCGTGACGGCCTACCGGCTGGTGATGGGCGAATACCCGCCGCCGATGAAGGTGCGGCAGGATGAGGAGAACACCTGGCATGTGTCGAGCCCGGACCCCCGGCCGCTGCTGGAGCGCAACGCCCGGGTGGAGCCCGGGTTACGAGAGTGGATTGTGCGATTGCTCTCGGATGCGCCGGAGGCGCGCGGCACGGCTGCGGCGCTGGCCCAGGCTCTGGAGGCCATGGCGGAAGAGCCCGTGCCAGAGAGCCAGCCCGCTTCGCGGCCAGTCGCCCAGGTGGCTCAGGTGGAAGCACCGATTGCCACTGGCACGGGTGTGCGTCCGGAGCGCTCCGGGCCCCGCGTGCGTGCGCGGGCCTGGAAGCCCTGGCTGGCCGTGGCGGCGGCGGCGGGAGTCTGCGTGCTGCTGCTGTGGAGTGTGCCGTCGGTGCTCCTGCCGGCCGGCCCCGTGTCGACGAGCTTTCCGGCGGAGGTGGAGTCGGCCTCCACCCCGCCGTCCTCGAAGCAGGAGTCCGGTGCCCCGGAACCTCCCGCCGAGCCGCGTCTGGGGCCACCCCGGCGGCAGCTCCAGCCAGATGCGAAAGGCCGGTGCCCGGGAAGCAGGCAGGTGGCGATCGACGGAGGCTGCTGGGTGGAGACCGCCGCGATGCCCGCCGAGCAGTGTGTGGAGAACGGCCACATGCTCCGCCAGGGGAAGTGCTATGCCCCTGCAATCGAGGCTCCCCAGAAACCCGTGCCTACATCGGGTCCCGGGAAGGCACGCTGAGTCGTTCCCACCCGTTCGTGCCTGAACTCCCTGGAGCCTGGGGGGACAGGCTTCATCCAGGGGGAAAGCGGCGAGTGGGCACTCCTAACCGGTTAGGAGTGGCGCTCAGTCCCGGTTGCGGCTGCTTCTAAGCTACGCGTCTGCACCGCCAGGAGACGAACATGCCTGCTCATCGAACCGAGCGCTGGAGGTTGGCAAGCCTGTGCGTGGCCACCGCCCTGCTGACGGCCTGTGCCAGCAGCCCCCAACGCTCCGCACGCAGGGACCTGCGGCTCGACACGGAAACCGCCAGCCGGCTCCGGCATGCGGCCGCCGCGGGTGAGACGGTCAGCGCTCTGGCCCCCGCTGCCGGCCAGACCGTGGCCTCCCAACTCGCCGAGTTCGCCCCTGTCCTGCTCACCCTGCTCGACAACGACAACTCGGTGGGGGAGTTCGAGGAGCAACTCAAGGAGTGCGCCAGGCTGGCCGAGCGACAGGTCAACACACAGCATTTCGGCAACCGTGCCCCGACGCGGCAAGAATGCGGCGAGGAGGTGATGGTGGACGGCTGCCATGAGCCCATCACCCGGGCCATGTGGCTGGGGCAGCAGAAGCATGCGGTGGCGCTGCAGTGTGCTCGCGAGGTGCTGGAGCAGCTGTGGCCCGCTTCATTCAGCATCGAGCGGCGCTACCGTTACTACCCCAGTACCAGTTCCTGGAGACCGTGAGCCCGGAGGAGGAAGCGCGTCTGCGGGCCCAGGGGTGCACCAGCCAGCTGTGGCGCACCATCAAGCCGGACATCGTTCTTCATGGCGAGGACGGCGACCCGCGGCGGTCCGTGCTCACGCTGGATTTCAAGTTTCCGTGTCCCGATACCAATGAGCCACGGTGGACGCGCTACGGAGAGAGCAGTGCCTATAAAGCTTGGGATCAAGGGCAGATCTACAGGGAGGCACTGGGGGGAGAGGCGCTGCTCATCTCGCCTCGGTTGGGGATAAGGCGATGAGGGAGAACATTCCAGTCATTCGCTTGCGGACCCGGGACGGATACCTGATGGCGCGTGATGGCGTCGTCCTCTGCTTCTTCATGCGCCGCTCCCATGAGGAGGTTGCTCCCGCCGTGTGGCAGGCTTTGCAGAGCTACCGCCGCGCCATTCCTTCACAGGCACTGAGCTGGTACGGATCGGACGATGGCGACACCCTTCCGCTCGATGACAAAGGTTGGGAGTACATCCGCAAGCAGATACTGGAGCGCTCCTGGGGGAATATGTGGAACGTCGAGCTGGAGGAGGGCTCGGGAGAAGTAGGAAGCTACAACTTCGAGTACCGAGGGCGACGGATTCATGCCCCGGATTTCTCTCACGATGAGGGTGCCACCAGCGCAGTGGCATTCTCGTTTTCCAATGAGTACCTGCTGGAGCACGGCCCCGCCCACTTGCGAGCCCTGTCCCTCGAGATCGCTCGCGAGCTGCCCTTCAGCTTCGGCTACGCCAGCCTGGCTTTCGTCTGCCCGCGCGGGCTCTGGTACGCGGCGCGTAAGGAGTTGCTGGCCCCGCTGGCTCGCTACCTGGGCTTTGATCTCTATTATCTGGATGAGACCAGCCGGGTCATCGGCACCCGCGCCCGGGGGGCTTATTGGCTCACCTTCCTGGGACAGCCGCTGCTGGAGCAGCTTGGCGGCAGTGAGAACCTTCGCCACAAGCTTGCCTTCCCGGAGGTCTCCTTCGAGCCCCTGGAGGGCGACCGGCTGTTGATCACCCTGGGCGAGTGGCCCGATGCCATCGACACCCAGAAGAAGGCCCTGTTTCCGCAGTACCGGGCATTGGCTCACCTGCTGGAGCCCTTCCTCTATGAGGAGCGCACCGGCTGGTTCTCCCTGGACAAGGACAACATGCGCCGCTGGCTCCGCCGACTCTGCCAGTGAGTGACGGGGGGGGGTGTCAGAGCCCGAGCGCCGAGAGGTCGAGCCGTCCGTCCTTGAGGGGCGGCAGCCAGTAGTAGCCACCGGTGATGGGGTGCGAGAAGCGGAAGAGCCCGTCGACGATCCCATCCTCCTCACCGACCATGCGGCGCATCATGCGCTCGAAGCGATCCAGGGACTCGACGAAGGCGAGGAACTCGAGCCCCTGCCGGGTGCTGCCGGCCCAGGGCATGGACCTGCGCACCATGAACGCGTCAGGCTCGAAGCTCTCCTGCGCGGTGCGCTTCACGTGGGCGGAGTCGGGCGCATTTTCGAGTTCTTCGTTGGTGTCCGCATCGCGGCCGATGACGGCATTGCGGCCCTCGGGGGACATGCGGTGGAACCTGTCGAGGTCATGCACCCAGCGCTGCGTGACGGCGAAGCTCGAGCCGGCCAGTGGGCCTTCCGAGACGATGGCGGCCTTTACCGCCGCGTCGTCCGTGGGGTTCTCCGTTCCATCCTCGAACCGCGTCAGGTCCCGTCCGCCTGAGTAGAGGAAGAGATCCTCCGTGTCCTCCATGAGGAACGAGTCCCCGAGCAGATGCCGGAGGCTGCGCGAGACATCGAAGAGAGTGCCCTGGTCCGGGCCGCGAATGAGGAACCAGAGGGCTTGTTGGGTCGATGGGACACTGCAGCCGGGACCTGCAAGCGCGGGGAAGTGGCGCAGGCTCGGAATCTTCTTGCCGAGCATGCGCACGAGCGGCTCGCCGAGCCCGACGACGGCGCATCCCGGAGACAACTCATCGCGCAACTTCCGAAGTGCGGCGGCGACATCGGTCTCGGGAGCGATGCGGAACGCGATGCTGCGAGCCACCTGGGAATGCGGGTCGAGGATGCCGGTCTGCGGAGTCGGAGTAGCCATGGCCGCCCAGATAGCAGAACCCGCTTTCAGGGGCTCGACTTCCATACGCCCGGCTGTCGGCGAACGTGCAGGCGTGCCAGCACGTCCATCTGCTGCCCCCTCAACACAGACTTTGTCCCAGGCCGCGCCCCCTTAGACGGCGTGGGCTGGCTCAGGCCCGCGGAAGCGCTCGTCGCCGCCCTGGGAGTCCAACTCCTCTGGGAGGAGCCATGCGGCCAGCGCACGCTCGCGGCGGTGAGATAGAAGTGGTTCCACTAGGTCGTCTCGTTCAGGACGAATCCAGGGGCTACTCCGGGCGCTGCGCCCCCACCAGCTCCAAGTCTGTGTAGGGGATGACCCACGATAGGGACTCGTTACTCCTGCGCTTCGCCAGGTCCTTCTCCCAGTCTTCCTCGGAGCCCGGGTAGTGGATTCGCGCGCGCGCGAGCACCAGATGCTCAGCCGTGTAGCGCACCCGCAGTGATACGTCATCGAGGGATTGCACCTCTGTCAGCACCGTCCCCCTCACGGCGATTCGCAAGGACCCGCCTCCCACCTCGAAGCAGAAGCGGCGCCCATCGGCAGACACCACCCGCACTTCTGCGTCCTTTCCATTTCCCTGCATGACAAGTTCACGCAGAGCGAGCCCTTCCATGGGAAGGGTGCGCGGCGAGGCTGCTGGGTTCATGGGGCCATTCTCCACTATCCAGTGGCTGCTTGCGTACAAGCGCACGGAGCGGGCCACGCTCAGCTCCGTGCATCCTTCACGGCGCTGTCGAGCGCGCGGCGCTGGTCAGCCGTGCCCAGCTTCCGCGCCGTCGCGAAGTGCGTGTCACGGTCGAAACCCGCGAAGTCGTCCACGGCCTTGAGAACGGCCTGCGCGAACTCCTCGGGAGCCGCTGTCAGGGAGAGGACTCGGAACCAGGCCGGGAAGACCTTGGCCCAATCGACCCCGACCTGCCACGAACCACCCTCGTCGGCGAAGAAGATCACGTCATCGTGGCACTCGTCGATGTAGCGCAGCAGCGCGAAGATGAGCTCGAAACTTGCACGGGGCTCCGCCGGCTCACCCTGGGCGGCCGCGGCCACACACCGGTCGAGCAGGCGCCTGCAGTCCGCGATGAAGGCGCGCGTGCCCGCGGAAGTCTCCATGCAGTTGCGGGAGTTGACGTTGAAGCTCTCGTAGTAGTGCCCGGCGCGACTACGCGCGTCGAACCCCTGTGTGTCCGCGAGCAGCGACTGTTTCGCGCAGGCCGTGCCTGGGTCAGGCCGGAACTCCTTCACGTCGATGTACCGGCTGACGAGCGTCGCCAACTGGGCGGGAGGAAGCAGATCGATGGCCTCATCGAGCAGGTAGAACACGTCCTCGTCGCCGAGCTTGCGGAGCCTCGCGCGGAGCTTGTCCCGGTCGATCTCTGGCACGGAGGGCGATTGGGACTTTGGCTTTCTTCCAGGCTTCTGCGTCATGGCTCTCAGCGCATGGCGGCGAGCGCCGTGTTCACGGAGTTGAGATTGAACCCTTTCGGGTCGAAGACTCCGCCAACCCACGTGAGGGTGTCATCGTGTTCCGGGTGGGAGCAGTCATTCAGGACCCTGAGGAGGTGAGCGTAGCCTGGGGGCCCACCACAGTCCTCGGGAGGGCAGGCGCGCGCGCCGCCGATGCACAAAGGGTAGGGGAGGCGCGGGTCTGGCTCCAGGCGCTGCTCGACGAGCACCGAATGAAGCCAGCCGTCTCCGAAGTCGTACTCGTAGAGGAGCGCCTGCCCGGGGCCGACCAGCTCCTGAAGCCGCACCTTGCGCTCGTCCTCCATGTCGAGATCCGGCATCACTTCATCGCCCGAGATAGGTCCAAACCTTCGGTCGCGGAGGGAGAACTGGTGCAGGTGCGAATTCGTCCAGCCCATGGCTTGTTGGAGGGCGGCATGAAGCTTGTGGAGCGCGATGTCGGAGGGCACGAGCAGGCGGCGCCACACCGGGGGCTTGACGCCTTCCAGGGTGACCTTGAGCTGGAAGATGGATTGGGGAGCAGGGGACGGGCGGCGGGGCATGGTGGGCTCGTGGGGTCCCCTCACCTGAGCGCACAAAGGTTGACCGGGCAACCTCCTGCGTCCGCAGGGACGAATGTAACCTATCAAGTCGGGAGCGAGGCGGCCAGTCCGGTTCCCCGGATTCAGCGCACCGCCAATGGCGACAGCTGTCCATGCGGGGATGGCAACCGGGCTCAGGGCTGCCGGTTCCTCCGAGAGGAGCACTTGGACCCGGTGCGGCGGTTGCTCCGCGAGAAGCGACGGGACAGGGCGGCCGCCGAGGTCGAGGCCCTCGACGCGGCGTGGAAGCGGCTCGGGTTCAAGAGCCGGACGGCGATGATCAAGAAAGCCATCGAGGCGATCCTGGCGTAGCGCGGATCCCAGAACGATCGTCAAGCGGCTGCCCTCCGCAGCGCCATTGACGGCTGCACGGTCGCGATCGTAGAGCCGGCCAATGGCAAGCCTCACGGCGATACCAGTAGGACAGGGCGATGCGTTCCTGTTGGCCCGAGCCGACGGGAAGACCGTCCTTGTCGACGGTGGCAGAGCGCGGGCGCTGCTCGCGGGTCAGGTTTCCGTCGCGACGTCGAACATCGACGTCGTCGTGTGCACCCACGCCGACGCCGATCATGCTGAAGGCCTTATCGGGCTGCTCGAGTCGTCGCTCGTGCCCGTCCGCGAGGTCTGGCTTCCAGGGCGGTGGTCCTCACGCCTCGCGGATCTGTGCCGTGACCAGGCGGCTTTCCTCCGAGAGCTTCACCGCGACGTTCGCGATGCGCACGAAGGAGCCGACCTTGAGAAGATCGTTGACGCCGACGGCTCTCGAGAAGATTCGACGACGGATTTCGATCCCGAGATGCTCGAAGCAGCACTGGAACACGAAGGAGGTCTCGAGCCGGACTTTCTGAGCGTATCGGCGCATCCGCTTAGCTGGTTGGTATGGGACGAGCTCTGGCAGTGGTTCCACTACCGGAGTCACCCCAAGGGGCAGCTCTGGATCGAGGCGATCCAGACCGCAGCTCGCATCCGTGACGTCGCACTCGCTGCGCATCACCACGGGGCGCGGATTCGATGGTTCGACTTCGACGAGGCGAAAAACGGGGCCACCCCTTCTGGTGGCGAGCCGTTCCTTCTGCCGCTCAACTCGGTCGAACTGACCAAGCGACACGCGCTACGAAAGCTCGGCGCGCTTCGCTTCTTGGCTCTCAGCGTGGCGAACCGGGAGTCCCTGGTGTTCCTCGCACCCGAGACGGACAACGACTCGCCCGTGGTCTTCGCGGCGGACTCCGACCTGGCCTGCGGCGGCGTTCCAAAATCGCGCCGCACGATCGCAGTGACGGCACCGCACCACGGATCGGAGGCGAACAAGGCCGCGTACACCACCGTGTCTGGGGCTGCCGCGAATGTCGTGTGGGTCCGGAGCGACGGCAACTACAAGAAAC
>DASVVJ010001257.1:0-7525 GCA_036389955.1 Myxococcaceae bacterium | reverse complement strand
CCCGGCCCGACCGCTCCCAGCGCCTCCCGCCCGGCCCCTGGGTGGCGCCAGCCCGCACTGCTGGCCCCGCTGCTGCCGGTGGTGCTGGCGGTGGTGGTGGCCGTGCTCCTGCCGCGCCCGCCTGCACCACCTGCTCCCCCTGCGCTGGCCGAAAAGCCGACAAGCCACCCCGTTGCGTTACCCTTGCCGCTTCCTACCCAGCAGGAGGCCAACCCTTCCGTGAAGCCGCAAGACACCTCCCCTACGCTCACCCAGGCCACTCCCCCCTCGCCGCCGCTCCCTCAGGCCAGCAAACCGCGTAGGCTCTCCAAGGCTCAGCGGTGTGCGCTGCTCGTCTTCACCCTCGAATGGGGCGCCGCCAGCTGCGCCGGGGTGCAGAAGCGCCCGCAGCCGGGTGAGGCTTGTCCCGAGAAGTCCATCCAGGCCATGGAGCAGGAACTCGGCTGGCTGGTAGACAGCAATGAGGCCCCCTTCATCGCCGTCGAGGTCACTAAAGGGCGCGGCACAAGCTACGAGACGACCGCTGTGTTCGAGGATGGGCCCGTCATCGGGGAGTTGATCGAACCGCACCACAAAGCCCCCAAGGGGACACGGCTGGAGGGGCACCTGTGGACGACGGGAGATCGCATCTACGGCCGGTATGTGCGCGCCATTCTTCCCGGCGGGCGGACCGTGCCCATCTGCACGGAGTTGGTGGAGAGTGAGTCCGAGGTGGGCGTTCCCAAACAAGCGGGCTCGAAGCCCGGTCATGCCGTAGGGTTGCAGGCGGCCCAGACACGCAACGTGAGCTGGTGGAGGTGAGCGGACCGGCGGGATGGCCGGCGCTTGTGGCAGGAGTCACGATCGGCCACTGCCAACCGTTCGGTACCAGCGCGCGGCCACTGCCAAGCGTTCAGGACCCGGGCCGCGTTGAAGTCCCACCCACTCCGGGACGCTGAAGCAAGCCAGCGCGGTCCAACCGCTCGCGCACCCGTTCGGCCAACGCCAAATGCTCGGGGTTGGAAGCGGTGAAGCGCTCGGGCGTCAGGATGATCAAGGTGCCTAAGTCCCCCACGGGTTCGATGCGTACGGGAGCGGGCAACGGGGGCACACGGCCTCGTAGGTGTGACAGATAAGTCACCCAGCCGGTCGGCACCTTTGAACGTGTGTCCTCGATGAGGTCCCGATGCGCGTGAGACATGGCCACGCCCCAATCTGGGTCCCATGCGGTAACGATGGCGCGGAGTACTTCTGTTTGGAAGGGAGTGGCCAACACCCGGTCCCCGATGGGGCCTTGCCTTGGGGCCCGCAGGACACAGGAGTTGGACACCCACTCGGAATATCCACCGCAACCAATGCTGAGCCACATGTCATCCCCGCCGCTGCCGCCGTTCCACAGCCCTACGCTGAAGCCAAGATCCGGCATGGGCTCGCGCAGATCATCCTTCATCAACTTGCTCTGGATGTAATTGCGAAGGCCTTCGCGATCCGAATCCAGTGGGCGCTTAAGGGCCTCCTTGACCGATTTCGCTTTCTTGAACCACCGGGCGAAGAGTGGATCCACGGGCTTGAGCAACTGGACCATGTGCTCCAGGCGCTGTGCGCACGCTGTGGCGTCCTCCGGCCGTGGCCCCCAGTACGCACCGAGGTAGTACGTCTCGATCATGTGACTCTTCTTATTACTAGAGCGCGGGCGTGTGAACGACTTCGATCCCTTCGACGTCCCCGGAGTTCAACAGCTTCCTGATGGCGTCTGCGGCTTTCTTCTCGGCCACGTGCCATCGAATGGGCACCCCTTTTGCCGCCCTGAACTGCCGCTTTGCCTGCTCAATGAGCTGCTCGGCGCCAGACAGTTCGAACCACTTCTTGGGGCTGAGATCCTCATTGAACTTGTTGGCATAGCCCGGCCCTTTGGCTTCCAGCAGCACCCCCTCCTTGAAGCCGTCGAACTTGAGCCCTTTGCTCTTCCTGCCCACGCCTCCCACCCAGTAGGCCTCGCTCACGGGCTGGCCGCAGATCTGCTCCTGGTAGCGCGCGGCACGCTTGCTCATGGACTCGTGGGCCGGGCCCCACTGCCCCGGGCCCTGGGCGGGTGGCTGGCCGCCTTGGGCGGCGGTGTTGGCGCGCTGGAGAATGAGGACGGCGCCAGGCCCCCCGCTCACGGCCGCGGCGGTGCGCCCCACGGGCACCGCTACCCGCTCCATGACCAGCGCTCCGTCGGCGGACAGCGACAGCGCGGGCACGGTGAGCACCTCGGCTCCCCGTCCCACTCCTGCCACGGTGCGCGTGGAGCCCACTCCCGCCCCATACAGGGAGTAGAGTGTGGTGGTCAGCTTCGAGAGCGTTTCGATCTGCTCCCCGCGCGTCATCCACTTGAAGCGCTCCAGGTACTCAGGAGAGTTGGCCACCAGGGTGGCCAGGTTCTGGGGGAGTTGCCGTAGCTGGGCTGCGCTATCGATGGGGTGGGCCACCAGGTGGCCTATGGCTAAGGCCAGCTCCACCAGGGACTCCTCGGCCCCATCCAGCACCCGGCTGAGGACGTCCGCGTCGTTGTACACCTCGGCCAAGGGGCCCTGGTCCCACAGGGGCCGCAGGTGCTCATCCACCGGAAAGAAAGCCGCAGTACGGCCGGAGTAGAAGCGCCCCAGCACGAAGCCGAGGGAGCGAAACGCTCCGTCCTTCCATTGCACCGGCGCCACGCGCTGCTGCGTGCGCCCGCTCAGCGCCCAGGCCAGGTAGCCATCCGGCCGCAACACCGCCAGGTTCCGGAAGCGCTCCACTCGCTGGAGCAGTTCCTCCCGGGGCAGCTCCTGCTCCTGCTCCATCGCCTCGCGCAGCAGGTAGGAGGCCACCAGCCGCGGGCCGAAGTTGCCCAGGGTGACGGGCTTATCCAACAGCACGTCGTAGAGGGCCGCCGCATCCTCGGGGGGGAGCGGGGCCTCACGCGGCGGCTCATGGCCCCCGGTGTCCACGCCCGCCAGCAGCAACACCTCTTCGAAAGGGTCTATCTGCCGCAGAGCGCCCAGGGTGGCGCGTGCCACCAGGGCTCTGGGGCCTGTGCGCTCCGAGGAGGTGGAGCGCGCCGGAGAGGCTTGCCTCTGGGCCTGAGCGGGGCGGGGAGCTGGCTGAGGCGTGGCCTGGCGGTAGCGCAGGGCGTTGAAGGGTGCCAGGCCCCCCAGCGGTGGCCCGCTGGCCGTGCGGCAGCCCGCCAGTACCACGCATACCACCAGCCACCAGGCCCGGCGTCCCCACCGGCTCTTTCCAGCCTCCACAGTGCCTTGCATGCGCAGCCCCCCACTTCAGGCAGCGTCCCTCTCAGCTATGGCCAGAACCAGAATGCCGCGGGTTTCGACGCCCACTGTGACTCCGGAAGTCAGCGGCGAGCGCGCGGGCACTCAGTCCGCGTAGGAGGGCGGGGAGTCGCTGGCGAAGTCCCTATGCGTCCAGGGTGCTCTTCACGTCGGTGAGGCTCTTGCTGGGATCCAGCACCGCGCCGAACTTCTTCTGCAGGTATGACTTGGCCTGCCCACGCAGCAGCATGCCCGGGTCGGTGCCCTCGCCCTGAACGGCCTTGTCGGTGATGACGAAGGTGGCATCGAGCTGAATGCCCATCACCTTGCCCACGAGCCGGGCGCCATCCGCGGCCCAGTCCGCCTTCACGCCGTACTTGGTGCCCCAGTACTGGAGCAGCTGCTCCACGCGCTTCTTCACCTCGTCCTTCGGCAGGGAGTGGGGGACCTCGAACTTCATCGTGCCCATGAGCTGGCTCCTGGAAAGCGGTGTCTTGCCTCCGGTTTAGTGGTGTCGGGGCTGGAAGGGAACCGCCGTTTTGCGTGGGGACGGCCGGAAGTGAACAGGCTCAAGCCTTGGAGGCCCGGCGGCGCGGCGTCTTCACCGGCGCATCTCCCAGCCGCCACCACCGCGCCAGATAAGGCCCCAGATCGAACTTCTCCGCCGTGCGAGGCGAGCTCATGGGCCGCACCTTGCCCAGCACCTTGCGCTCCTGGAATGGCCGATCGTGCAAGCCGAGCACCCACATGAAGTTGGCCACGCTGGCGGGATCCCTCCCGTCCAGGGCGTAGCGGTCATTGAGGTGCGCCATGCGCTTCAGGGCCTCGTCCGGCGTGGGGCTCCATTCGAGGATCTTCTTGCCCCACAGCATGCGCAGGTAGTTGTGGACACGGCCGCGCTCGAGCAGCTCGCGCTGAGAAGCATTCCACAGGCCATCCCCCGTGCGAGCCGCCTCCAACTCCTCCAGGGAGTAGAGGTGCTCGCGCGCATCCTGGCGGTGCTTCTCCAGGGACTCGCGCGCCCAGCGGGGCAGGGACTCCACGGAGAGCTGCCGGGGGCCCGGCGTGTGAAAGCAGTAGTTGAAGGCCAGCTCCCGGCGCACGAGCAGCTCTTCCAGGAAGGACTGAACGGCCTCGTTCTGCTCCCCGCCCGCCTCGAGCACCATGCGCGCGGCCTCGCCCGCGAAGAGGTGGCCCCAGTGGAAATAGGGAGAGAGCCCGGACTGCTGATCCTTGCCGGGATCATTGCGCTCGGTCTCGTAGCCCTTCAGACGCGTGGCGATGAAGGCCTGGAGCGTCTCCAGCGCAGCCGAGCGGCCTCCGCGCACGTCCGGCACGGGGGGCACTGTGTGATCGATCTCGAAGGTGCCCAACGCCTTCCTCAAGGCGTGGGCATTCGAGAGTTCGAAGCCCGGGGACAGTTTCTTCGCGGCGGCGGTGGCCTTCAGGGGCCGCAGGGGGAGGGTGCGGCGCAGGTACTCCGGCCAGAGCTTCCGAAGCTTGGGACGCAGGGTGTATGCGCCGATCTGGGGCTCGGCGATGCGCTGCATGGGCACCACACACGAGGCATCCACGGCGAACAGCGGCACATCCAACGTCTTGGCCGCCCCGCGCAGATGCCCGGGAATGATGAAGGTGGGGAACAGGTCCGAGACGATGGCCGCCGCGCGCCGGCTCAGCTCGGCGATGCGCGGCCGGTGCTCCTGGGGACGGCGGGGCAGCTCCAGCCAGTAGGGGATGCCCCGGGCGGCATAGGCGGCCGGCAGCTCGGCGATGCCCTCGAGCGCGAAGGCATGGAGCCGGTCCGAGGCGTGGGGGTAGTCTGGCCGCAGCGCCTGGTAGACGACGACGGGCAGCCGCAGGTGATTGCCCAGTGCGAGGGCCACATCGAGCGCATGGTTCTCGTCCACGCGGTGGTGGACCATGCACCAATAGAGGACGAAGTCCCGGCCCGAGGGAATGGGCACGTCCTTGACCACCTGCACACGCGCGGAGTCGACCTCGAGTTCGGACCAGGAGAAGCCTGAAGGCATGGTGCCCCTCCTGATGCGCGAGGGGGTTTCGCGTCGCGCGCTGAACGCATGGGCGAGGTAAGCCGCGAATTCGAGGCTGGACAACCCGGGGAGTGGGCTAGCGTCCACCCGAATCGCCACGGAGGCAGCTTTCATGCGAATCCTCGTCGCCGACGAGTTCCCCAAGAACCACCTCGAGGCCCTGCGCGGGCTCGGGCTGTCCGTCGACTTCCGGCCTGGCCTCAAAGGCGATGCCCTGGCGGAGGCGGCCAAGGACGTCTCCATTCTGGTGGTGCGCAGCACCGAGGTGCCCGCCAAGGTATTCGAGGTGGCCACCGGGCTCTCGCTGGTCATCCGCGCGGGGGCGGGGGTGAACACCATCGACGTGAAGGCGGCCAGCAGCCGGGGCGTCTTCGTGGCCAACTGCCCAGGGCAGAACGCCATCGCGGTGGCGGAGCTGGCCTTCGGGTTGATGCTGGCGGTGGATCGCCGCCTGCCGGACAACGTCTCGGCGTTGCGCCAGGGCAGCTGGAACAAGAAGCGCTTCTCGCAGGCGCGCGGCCTTTACGGGCGCACGCTGGGCATCGTGGGGCTGGGCGCCATTGGCGCGGCGGTGGCCGAGCGGGGGCTGGCGTTTGGAATGAGGGTGGTGGGCTACTCGCGCTCGCTCACCCCCGAGCGGGCGAAGGCCCTGGGCATCGAGCGGGCGGAGAGTCTGCTGGCCCTGGCCCGGCAGAGCGATGTGCTCAGTGTGCACGTGCCGGCCTCATCGGAGACGAAGGGGTTGATCTCCCGGCAGGTGCTGGCGGCGCTGCCGGAGGCGGCCACCTTCATCAACACCAGCCGCGCGGACGTGGTGGACAACGAGGCCCTGCTGGAAGAGGCCCGCCGGGGGCGCATCTTCGTCGCCACGGACGTCTTCCCGGATGAGCCCAAGGGCGGCGAGGCCGCCTTCCAGAGCGAGCTGGGCAAGCTGCCCCATGTCTACGGTACGCACCACATCGGCGCCTCCACCGAGCAGGCGCAGGACGCCATCGCGCGCGAGACGGTGCGCATCGTGGACCAGTTCATCAATGAGGGGGTGGTGCCCAACTGCGTCAACGTGGCCGAGAAGACGCCCGCGCGCTACCAGCTCATCGTGCGTCACCATGACCGCGTGGGCGTGCTGGACGCCGTGCGCCAGGCGGGCATCAACGCCCAGGAGATCGAAAACACCATCTTCGAGGGCGCGCAGGCGGCGTGCTGCAAGATTCAGCTCGAGACGCGGCCGCCGGACGAGTGCCTCGCGCGCATCCGTGCGCGCACCGAGGAGATTATCTTCGTGGATCTCATCGAGCTGAGGGCCTGAGCGGGCCCTGTGGAAAATCAATGCATGCGTGCCTGGGTTGCGCTCTGCTAAGCAGCCAGCAGGCCGGAACTTGAGGAGCCTCTACGTGCCACAGCTGAGAACCTGGAGCTGTCTCGCCGTTACCCTCGCTGTGCTTGCCCTGCCGCAAGTGGGGCTTGCCCAGCAGTACCCTTCGCCTTCCCCGGTTCAACCCCTCTACTCGCCCTCGGACACGCAGGAGACGCCTCCTGCTTCAGAGGATCCGGCCGCGCCCGCTGCTCCGCGGGACGCTCCGTCCTCGACCACGACGATTCCCGCGGTCCCGGATCCGCAGGAGCCCGTGGTGACGCCTCCCGCCAGCCCTTCGGATGCGCCGGTGGTGCCGCCGGATCCCAACTCGCTGCGCACCGAGCCTCAGGCTCCGCTGACGGAGAGCGGGGTGCGTGCCACGGCCGTGCCGCCCACGCCTCCGCCTCCTCCCGAGGCGAGCGGCGCGCTGCTGGATGGCCGGCCCCGCCAGGGCCCCTTCCTGTCCGGCCCGGGCAGCTTGACCTTCGTGGTGCACCACACGGTGCTGGGCGCCATGGGTGGCCTGTTCACCCAGGGCTTCGCCCGGGACTTCGAGTTCGACAAGGGCTCGCGTGAGGCCATGCTCGCGGGCACCCTGATTGGCGCGGGCCTGGGCTTCGGCGCGGCCTCGTGGTGGCAGTTCAACAACTGGGTGGACCAGCCGCTGGGCTACTTCGGCATGGGCAACTCCCTGGTGGGCGCCATGTTCATGGGCGGCTTCATGGATCTGCTCGCCGATGACCGGGACGTGCTGGCCTGGTCCTCCTTCATCGGCGCCGAGGCGGGCGCGTGGGTCACGGCCATCATTGGTGGCGGGCTGCTGCCGCTCAACCACGGATTGCTGGTGG
>DASVVJ010001256.1:0-3610 GCA_036389955.1 Myxococcaceae bacterium | reverse complement strand
CGCCTCGAATACTTCCCGAGGTGGGGCGCCCTCCGAGCCAGCCCCCGCCACCCTACGGCCGCCATTGCCCTCGGCCCCGCTCGAGCTGGATGAGTCCATCGAGGGGGCCATGGACACCCAGTCGGCCCTCTATGTGGTGCGGGATGCCGACGCCACGGTGATGAAGGCCGTCTCGCAGAAACAGGGCACCACCGTCACCATCAAGGGCGCACGGCAGATGGGCAAGAGTTCGCTGCTCATGCGGGGCCTGGCTGGCGCGCTCGCCGCGGGTAAGCGTGTGGCCTATCTGTCGCTTCAGGAGTTCGACTCCTCCTCCTTCTCCAACCCGGATCTCTTCTTCCAGCGCTTCTGCAGCTCCCTGGGGGACCAGCTCGGGCTGGCCGACCAGGTGGACGCCTACTGGCAGAAACCCATGGGCAGCAGCCAGCGCTGCGGCCTGTACATGAGCAGCCATATTCTGCGCGCACTGGAGGCGCCCCTGGTCCTGGGCCTGGACGAGGTCGAGACCCTCTTCGAGATCCCCTTCGGCACGGACTTCTTTGGAATGCTGCGCAGCTGGCACAACAACCGTGCGCTGCCCACCACGCCGGTGTGGAAGAAGCTCAGCATCGTCCTGGTCACTTCGACCGAGCCTTTCCTGTTCATCAAGAACCTGACGCAGTCGCCCTTCAACGTGGGGCAGACCGTGGAGCTGGGGGACTTTGCCGCGGCGCAGGTGGTGGATCTCAACCAGCGGCATGGCTCGCCGCTGAGTTCGCAGCAGGAGCAGGAGCTCTTCGGCTTGCTGGGGGGGCACCCTTACCTCGTCCGAAAGGCGTTGTACCTGGTGGCCAGTGGCAGCATGAAGGTGGCGGAGCTGTTCACCCAGGCAGCGGAGGACCGGGGGCCGTTTGGAGACCACCTGCGCCACCTGCTCTTCCGGCTGGGGAGCCAGCCTCAGCTCAAGGCCGGGCTGCGCGAAGTGCTCCAGCGCGGCGTCTGCCCGAATGAGGACGTGTTCATCCGGCTGAGGAGCGCGGGGCTGGTGCGGCAGGAGGGGACCGCCGTGCTGCCGCGCTGCGAGCTGTACCGGCGCTACTTCCGTGAGCGGTTGTACATGAGCTGAGCCGGGAGCGAGCACCCCATGGCGCCAAGTCCTCTGGAGCTCACGCTCCACCTTGTCTCCGGCGAGCGCACGCGCGACGCGGATCGCTTCCTCTTCCAGCCGCGGGACTACCTGCGGCTGCGCGAGGAGGGCACTTCCGTGCGCGCCTCCTTTCCCTGGGATCGTGCCCTGGACGACCTGGCCAACCTGGGCTCCAGCCGCCCCAGCCCCAACGCGGCCCAGCGGCTCGGGGAGCTGCTGCGCGCCTTCCTGGTTCCGCTGGGCTGGGCTCAGGACGAGCAACGGCTCAGGCAGGCGCTGGAGACCGGCCGGCCGGTGCGGCTCACCCTGCGTCTGGAGCCCGCGGAGCTGTGCGTGCTCCCGTGGGAGCTGCTCCCGCTGGAGACCACCGGCCAGGCGCTCAGCGATCTGGAGGGCTGCACCCTGTGCTACGAGCGGCCTGGGACGCAGACCCACCCGCCGCGGCATTCTCCTCCGCCCGCCGGGGGCCGCATCCTCTTCGCCTGGGCTGGGGATGTGCCCGCGGCGGCGCACCAGCGTGCCCTGGCCGAAGCCTGCGCCCGTGCGGGGTATGGCTTCGATCCGGCCCGGGACGTGCTCCCTCATGTGAGCCTCGCCTCGCTCGAGCAGACCCTGCGGGCCAGCGACGAGCCCATCGCCGCGCTCCACCTGCTGTGCCATGGCGCTCCCTCGGAGCCCGGGGCGTATGGCCTTGCGTGGAACTCCTCGCGGATGGATGACGAGCTGGAGGTGGTGGATGCCGCTTCGCTGCGCGCCGCCCTCGAGCCGCATGCGGGGCGGCTGCGCATGGTGGTGCTGTGCGCGTGCCGTGGTGGCGACTCGGGGCTGCCTGGCAATCACCTGGGCAGTCCGGCCCGTGAGATGCATCGCGCGGGCCTCTCCGCGGTGGTCGCCTCCCGGCTGCCGTTCTCCAAGGTGGGCTCCGTCACCTTCACCCGCACGCTCTATGGCGAGCTGCTCGGGCACCACACCTCGCTGGAGCAGGCGCTGGCCGAGGCTCGCAAGGCGCTGCGGCTCGAGGGGGCTCGGATGGATGCGAGCTCGCTCCAGCTCTACGCCCGCACGGGGGACGGGCCGGACCTGCGCCCCTTCATCTTCCCTCCCTATTGCGGCCTGCGGCCCTTCGAGCCGGGGGACCACCGGCGCTTCTTCGGCCGCGAGCCGCTCCGAGAGACGTTGCGCCAGCGGGTCGAGGCCGCCGCGGCAGGGCAGCTCCCGGCCCTCCAGGTGATGGCGGGTTCCTCCGGGAGTGGCAAGTCCTCGTTGCTCCGGGCCGGGCTGCTGCCGGCGCTGCCACCCGAGCGTTGGGAGATCACCCGGGTGCGCGCGGGCGAGGCGGGCGCGTTGGAGGCGGTACGATCGGCGCGGGCCTATCCGGGTAAGAACCGGCTCCTGGTGGTGGATCCGCTGGATGAGGCCTTCACCCGGCTGGGGGAAGACGAGCGCGGGGAGTTGCTGCGCGCGCTGTGGGAAGCCTCTCAGGCGCGCGAGCGGGGCACGGTGGTGCTTGCCACGCTGCGGGTGGACTACCTGGGGCGCTGCGCCGAGGTGCGGCTGGGAGAGGGAGGGGCTCGGCTGGACGCGGTGCTCTTCGAAGGCGAGCGCCTGCTGCTGGTGCCGGAGATGACAGCGGGTGAGCTGCGCGAGGCCATCGATCGCCCCGCGCGGCAGCAGGGCCTCATG
This sequence comes from Myxococcaceae bacterium, assembly GCA_036389955.1. Classification (GTDB taxonomy): domain Bacteria; phylum Myxococcota; class Myxococcia; order Myxococcales; family Myxococcaceae; genus DATHBR01. The sequence continues at coordinate 801 of DASVVJ010001256.1, read as the reverse complement.
CTGGAGGAGGGGCTGACGGAGCGGCTCCTGCAGGACGTGGAGCGCCAGCCAGGAGGCCTGCCACTCCTGGCGCACGCGTTGGAGCGGCTGTGGCGGCTCCGGGAAGGGCGATGGCTCAAGCACGGCGTCTACCAGGCCCTGGGCGGAGTGGCCGGGGCGCTGGCCCAGGAACTGGACAGGCTGTACCTGGGGCTGGGGGAAGACGAGCGGCACCAGGTGCGCCGGCTGTTGGTGGAGCTGGTGGACGTGCGGGAAGGGGCAGCCCCTTTCACCTGCCAGCGCGTGGGGAGGGATCGGGTGCGTCCCCTGGAGGAGCGGGCGCGCCGCGCTTTCGACACCGCGTTGGGGCGGCTGGTGGAGGGCCGGGTGCTGGTGCTCGGCGGCGGGGACGGGGGCGGAATCTTCATTGAGGTGGCCCATGAGGCGCTGCTGCGCCACTGGGGGCCGCTGACCGAGTGGATCCGGGACGGCCAGGATCGACGGCGCAAGCAGCTCGAGCTGCGCGCGGGGGCGGAGGCCTGGCGCGCCCACCGGGAGACCGCGACGGCGGAGGACTATCTCTTGCGTGGCCGGCGCCTGGAGGATGCCCTGGAGTTCCAGCAGACTCACCCAGGTGAGCTGGACGAGCAGGTGCGGCAGTTCATCGATGCGAGTCAGGAGCGGGCCGCTCACCAAGCACGGGAGGCTCGAAGGAATCAGGAGCAGCTCCAGGACTTCGCCCGGTTGATCGTGGCGGACAAGCTACGCGGAGAGGATCCCACGGCGGCTCTGCTGGTGTTGCTGGAGGTGCGTGAGCCCGAG
>DASVVJ010001255.1:0-12481 GCA_036389955.1 Myxococcaceae bacterium | reverse complement strand
TGCCCGCGCCGGTGGCCGTGGTGGTGCCCACCGACACGCCGTCCACGATGACGGTGACGGTGGAACCCGGTTCCGCCGTACCGCTGTAGGTCGGCGTGTTGTCATTCGTCACCGCACCGTTCGCCGGGGCCACCACCACTGGAGCAGCGGGAGCCGTGGTGTCCACCGTGAAGGTGTTGGTGTTGGAGCTAGGACTGGTGTTGCCCGCTGTGTCCGACGCCGTGGCGCTCACCGTGTGCTGTCCGTCCGGCAGCGGAGCGGTGGGCGTGAAGCTCCAGGTACCCGCGCCGGTGGCCGTGGTGGTGCCCACCGACACGCCGTCCACGATGACGGTGACGGTGGAGCCCGGCTGCGCCGTGCCGCTGTAGGCCGGCGTGTTGTCGCTCGTCACCGCACCGTTTGACGGCGAGAGCACCACCGGAGCCGGCGGAGGCGTGGTGTCCACCGTGAAGGTGTTGGTGTTGGAGTTGGCGCTGGTGTTGCCCGCCGCGTCCGTGGCTGTGGCGCGCACCGTGTGAGAACCATCCGGTAGCGGAGCGGTGGGCGTGAAGCTCCAGCTTCCCCCTGCAGTGGCCACCGTGGTGCCCACCGACACACCGTCCACGATGACGGTGACGGTGGAGCCCGGCTCCGCCGTACCGCTGTAGGTCGGCGTGCTGTCGTTCGTCACCGAGCCGTTCGCCGGCGTGGTGACCACCGGAGCGGTCGGAGCCACGGTGTCCACGATGAAGGTGTTGGTGTTGGAATCGGCGCTGGTATTGCCTGCCACATCCAGTGCCGTGGCCTTCACCGAGTGAGGCCCATCCGCCAGCGGAGCGGCCGGCGTGAGGCTCCAGGTGCCCGCGCCGGTGGCGGTGGTGGTGCCCACCGACACACCATCCACGATGACCGTCACGGTGACACCGGGCTCGGCCGTGCCGCTGTAGGTCGGCGTGTTGTCGCTCGTCACCGCGCCATTCGCCGGAGCCACCACCACCGGAGCGGCCGGAGGAATGGTGTCCACGTTGAAGGTATTGGTGTTGGAGTTAGCGCTGGTGTTGCCGGCCGCGTCCGTGGCCGTGGCGCTCACCATGTGAGGCCCATCCGCCAGGGGTACGATCGGAGTGAAGCTCCAGTTGCCTCCCGTGGCCACGGTGGTGCCCACCACCACGCCGTCCACGATGACGGTGACGGTGCTGCCCGGCTCCGCCGTTCCCCCGTAGGTCGGCGTGTTGTCGCTCGTCACCGAGCCATTGGCCGGAGTCTGCACCACCGGCGCCGGCGGAGGCGTGAGGTCCACCGTGAAGGTGTTGGTATCGCTCCGTGCGCTCTGCTGGCCCAGCCCGGAGTTGACCGCCACGGCGTAGACGTTGTGGACACCCTGCGCCAGCGGCACCGTGGGCGTGAAGCTCCAGTTGCCCGTGGCATTGGGCGTGACGCGAGCCACCTCGACCCCATCCACGTAGAGGATCACCTCGGTCCCCACCGGGAAGGGCGTTGCCAGCGTGCCGGTGTACGTCGGCGTGGCGTCATTCGTGCTGGAGTTGTGGGCAGGCGTCACCACCACCGGAACAGGCAGCGGCGAGTAGCAGCCCGGCGGCTGGACGATGATGCCCGGGGCGCCCGGCTGTGCGCCGTAGTTGGAGCCCCCCGGAGCATTGGGATTCTGCTGGATGCCCGCGGCTCCTCCTTGGACGTCGGCATCCGTCGGGGCGCACGTGACGACACCGCAGGCCTGGAAGAGAATCCGGCCACCAGCGCCACCACCACCGGGCCCCACGTTGGAGGCATTCGTACTGGCTCCATTTCCTCCATTGGCCTGCAAGGCATTGCAGCTCGCGTTGCCGGCCAGGCGGATGTGAATGGTGCCGCCGGCACCGCCGCCTCCTCCGGAATCCTGGCTGAAGACCGCCGGAGCGTTGGTCCCGTCACTGACGATGTTGCCGTTGCCAGCCAGCGCCGCCGCCCGGAAAAAGATGATGCTTCCGCCAATGCCTCCCGACGGATCCGTGCCATTGGGGGCATGACCCGCGCCGCCGCCGCCACCGGGCACCAGGCGGTCGAGCGCGGAGTAGAGCAGGGCGGCGCCTCCCTGCCCTCCCACGGGCCGGTTGCCGTCCGCGATGTCACTGTTGCCGCCATTGCCACCGGCGCCTCCGTTACCGCCGCCGCCACCGCCGGCCCGGTAGCAATTGCCGCCGCCACCGCCGTTCGTCACCCGGCCGTACCCGCCCACCGTCAAGGAGTAGCGCGACAAGGCGATGCCCTCGCCCTTGCGTCCGCCCGCGGGCACCGGCTCGTCCAGTTCGTCGCATCCGGTGCGGTTGGCCACCGTGTCCCGGACGGTGGGCGCCGAGCGGAACCCGCGGGTCAGGCCCGTGATGGTGTTGTTGTTCGTCACCGTGCCCGTGGCGAGGAACGCCAGCACTCCACCGGTCGACCCGTTCCAGGGCGTCGGGTTGACGCCTGAGTTGATGTTGACGGTGGTGAACTCGGGCACCCGGACGACCTGAGAGCCAGGCGCCGCGTAGGTGTTCAGCAGCGGCTCGGTCAGCGTCACCGAGGTTGCCGTCGCGCTGGCCACCCGCCCCAGCTCCCAGCGGCCCACCGGATCATTTCTGATATCAATGGTGTCGCCGTGTCCCGACGCGGGCTCGGGGCTGATGCCCGACATCTGGATCACCATCACCAGATCACCCGGGGCGATGGACCAGCCTACGGCGCCGGCGATCAGAATGGACGTGCTCCCGGACGACACCGTCGTCGTCACCCGGGCATAGCGATTGACGGGGTTAGCGGCCCCGGGACCGTCGCGTCCAGTGCCCAGGCCGTACACGTCAGGCCCGGCCAGGGCCGGCATTGCGCCCACCAGCAGCGCCAGCAGCGCGGTGGGGATGAGGTTCCTCTTCGATACGTTCATCATGTGTCTCGTCCCCCGCGGTTAGCGCTGCTGTTCGCCCTCGCGGGGCGTGGTGAGGAACTCGACCCGGCGGTTGGCCGCCCGGTCCCGTTCCGTGTTGCCCCGTGCCACGGGGCGATCCTTGCCAAAGCCCCGTGCTTCCAGCCGCTCGGGCGCCACACCCTTCTTGATGAGGTAGTCGCGCACCGCGTCCGCGCGCCGCTGCGACAGTTGGCGGTTGTGCTCCAGCGTGCCGACATCGTCCGTGTGGCCCTCGATCCAGACCTTCTCCTGCTCGGGGTGCTCGAGGAGGATCTTCGCCACCTGATCCAGCACCTTGAAGCTGCGGCGCTGGATGGTCGCCTTGTCACTGTCGAAGTACACCTTGTCCTTGATCTCGATGCGGTCCTTCTGGATCGAGACGATCTGCTTCTCCTGCACCGGGCAGCCCTGGTTCTCCACCGGGCCCGGCTCGGTCGGGCAGTTGTCGCGGTGATCCGGCAGCGTGTCGCCATCCGTGTCCTTGGACGGGCAGCCCTGCAGCTCGGGAATGCCGGGCTCGGCCGGGCACTTGTCCTTCGCGTCCTCGATGCCGTCCTTGTCCGTGTCCGGGCAGCCCTGGAACTGCGCGATGCCAGGCACCTCGGCGCAGCGGTCCTCCGAGTCCTGGATGCCGTCCTTGTCCGTGTCCGGGCAGCCCTGGAACTGCGCAATGCCAGGCACCTGCGGGCAGCGGTCCTTCGCGTCCTCGATGCCGTCCTTGTCCGTGTCCGGGCAGCCCTGGAACTCGGCCAACCCCGGCACCGTCACGCACCGATCATCCGGATCCATGATGCCGTCGCCGTCCGAGTCCTTCACCGGGCAGCCCTTCGCATCCACCCGTCCGCCCTGGCCGTCGCACGTGTCCTCGCCGTTCCTCACCCCGTCGTTGTCATCGTCCAGGTCCGGGCACTCGTCGGGCGAGTGCGCGCCACCGGCCACGCACTTGGGCGGGGTGTACTGGTAGGCCACCCCCAGCAGCGCGCGGAACCCGGGCGTACCGGGCGCATCGCCCAGGCCCAGGCCCGCCAGCGCATAGGCCTCCACCCGCTCGCTCACTGGCAGCCGCACGCCGGCCAGCGCCTCGATCGCGGTGCTCTCGCGCTGCAGCGGCACGGAGGAGATGACGTTCAGCTCCCCGCGCAGCCCCTCGCCCGTGGTGGCCAGCACCGCGCCCAGCCGCAGCGCCGTGCCCACCTCGTCCTGAATGTTCTCGTCCTCGCTCAGCGCCGTCTTCCCGCGCAGCGCCACGCCCGCGTCCACTCCCGCGCGCAGGAACCCGAAGCGCCGGCCCACCATGAGGCTGGGGATGATGCGCGGCGAGCTGTCCCGCGCCAGCGCCGCGGCGCTGCCCACCGGCAGTCCCACCTGCACGCCCACCGACAGGTCCAACGGATCCTCATTCTCGCGCTGGGTCAGCAGCCCCAGCCGCGCCCCCAGGTAAGGCGTACCCAACGCCGGCCCCGAGGCGGGCTTCTGGATGCCCCGCGACGTCAGATCATCGCCGCTCTGCGTCACCAGCAGCGGCAGCTGCGCCGACAACTCCAGCCAGTTGAACAGGCCGTAGGCCGCCGTCAGGTGCCCGGTCACACGTCCACTCACCACCGCGCCCACTTCCTGCCCGTCCTCGAAGAGCACCAGCGGCGCGTTCTGGTAGTGGCCGGTGAGGGAGAAGCGGTAGCCGCGCTCCTGCAGGTTCTCTCCCGTGCCCACCAGCAGCGAGCCGCCGCCGTTCGGGTTGAGCGTCAGGCGCTCCAGCTCGAGCGGAGGAATGGCCTGCGCCAGCGCACTGGCTCCTGTCAGCAGGGTGGCCAACGCCAGCAGGCGCGCCAGGACAGGCGCCGGGCGCGCGCGCAGGATCGCTCCAGCCGGCGGACCGGCGAGCGGGGTCACTTCGGTCATGTCGTCCTCTTCTTGCGATGGGAGACGCAATCGGGTGGGGGGAGCGAGGAGGGGGATCCACGCCGGACGTTGCTGATCAACTCCCATCGTACCCGTTCACCTTCGAACCAGCACGTTACTGGACGCTGGACTCCACGCCCTGTGAAGTGCTCCCGCTCTTCCCCTTTCGGGCCACGGCTGCGCCGGAGACTTTCCGCACGCCGACGTCGGCAACGGAGGGAAGACCTGTTAGGTTTGGGCTGCGGCCGTCGCGGGGGGGATTTCCGAGGGGGCCCACCCTCACTTCGTCAGCCGCAGAACACTCCCTTTCGCTTTACCTGATTTTCAGTTAATACTTGGCTGGCTGAATTTCTCCGTTTTAGCTGTTTGGGCCGGAAAGAGACTTCCCGCGCGTGGCGGAGGCACCATTTTGTTGAGGCCAACGCGGAACCACCCGATGAATCCTGTGTCCTTCTCCCTGCACGCGTACGACTCCACCGCCATGCAAACCTCCGCTCACCTTCCATCCACCCACAAGGCCCTGCACACCCCGGACGCGCTCCAGCTGCTGCTGGACAGCCACCGGCACATCCGCGCTTCCGCCTCGCTGGCGTCCCAGTTGGGCCAGGCCCGGGACCGCTCTTCCGCGGAGCTGGCGGAGACCGCTTCACGGGTCATCCGCTACTTCACGCTGGGGCTGCCCATGCACATCGAGGACGAGGACTACGCCCTGGTGCCGCACCTGTTCGCCACCAGCCTGCCTCCGGAGATGATGCGGCACCTGTGGGAGATGGGCCGCCAGCACGAGGAGCTCGAGCTGATGGTGGACGAGCTGCTGCCGCTGTGGGCCACCGTGCGCGACACGCCGGAGCGGCACCCGGAGCTGGCCGACCGCCTGACGATGCAGGGCCGCAAGCTCCAGGCGCTGCTGGAGGACCACCTCACGCTGGAGGAGCAGCAGCTGTTCCCGCTCATCCGCGAGCGGCTGACTCCGGAGACGCTGTCCGTCATTGGCCAGGAGATTCTCGACCGGCGCGGCCAGCTGTCCTGAGCGTGCTCAGCCGGCGAAGGCGGTGGAGGTCAGCAGCCCCCGCCCGATGGCCATGATGCCCCCGGCGATGAGAGCCAGTGCCGCCGCGACCGCGATGAGCGGCAGCACATAGCCGGGGTTGGGGCGCTTGCGGTTGGCCTTCAGCAGCCCGTGCGCCACGCCGGAGGCGAGCAGCATGCATACGATGTGGCCAATGAGCTGCGGGTAGTAGCGGCCCATGATGACCATGATGATGCCGAGCATCACCTGCAGATCGAGCAGCCCGTTGAAGATGGCGCCCATGACTCGGACGCCCTTGCCGACAGGGCGCTTGGCCACCAGTCCGGAGAGGAAATACGCCAGGGCCACGAGGCCCGCGAGCAGCACCAGGTAGCGCAGGCCGGAGTGGGCATGGAACAGGATTTTCATGCCCCGCCTCTTACTATGTCGGGTCCGGTTTGGGAGTCTTCCGTGTGCTCCGGGGCAGCTCGGGAGGCTGGATGTAGCGCTGGGGCAGCTCGCCGGTGAGGCTGCGCAGGAAGGCCACCACGTCCTCCACCTCGGGCTCCGTCAGGTCCTTGCTCAGCTGGTGCTTGGCCATTAGCCGCACCATCTCGGGCAGCGCCTGAATGGAACCATCGTGGAGGTAGGGGCCCGTCTTCTCCACGTTGCGCAACGTGGGCACGCGGAACTTCTGCAGGTCCTCCTCGTTTCGCGTCACCCCGAAGCGGCCTGTGTCCTCGACGATGGGCCAGTCGTGCATGAGGCCCAGCTTCTGGAACGAGGTGCCCCCCACCGCGGGGCCGTTGTGGCACGTGGTGCAGCCGGTGGAGACGAAGAGCTCCAGGCCCCGGCGCTCCTGCTCGGTGAGCGCGCCGTGCTCGCCCCCGAGGAACCGGTCGAAGCGCGAGGGCGTGGTGAGCTGGCGCTCGAAGGCGGCGATGGCGCGCACCACGTTGCCTGGGCTCAAAGGCTTCTTCTCTCCGGGGAACGCCTGCTGGAAGTACCGGGTGTACTCCGGCATGGAGGCGAGCGTGGCGATGAGGCGCTTGTCATCCGGCAGGGCCATCTCCACGGGGTTGAAGAGGGGGCCCTCGGCCTGCACCTCCAGCGTGGGCGCGCGCCCGTCCCAGAACTGGGCGATGTGGCCTGCGGCGTTGTAGACGGTGGGCGAGTTGCGCGTGCCCTTCTGGCCCTGGTGGCCGTCGGACAGCGCCTTGTTGTCCACGCCGAAGGTGGCCAGGTTGTGGCAGCTGTTGCAGGAGATGTCGTGGTTCTTGGAGAGCCGCGGATCGAAGAACAGCTTGTAGCCCAGGGCGATGCGCGCCTCGGTGTCCTCGGAGGTGGCCGTGTGGCCAGCGGGGGACGCCGGCTTGAAGGGAGCCTGCAGCGCCGCGGGCTCCAGCGGCGCGGGCCCGGACGCGGCGGGCGCGGCGGCGGGTGTCACCGGGGCGGGCGCCGGGGTGTGGAGCTCCTCCCGGGACGGGCGGGAGCACCCACTCAGCACGACAGCCCCCAGGGCCAGGAACGCCGAGCGCCTGAGCCATGTGCGGTTCTTCATACGCGAGTCTCCGAGAGTGCCGGTCTCACGGCGGCACAGGGTAACAGGCCGGGGACGGGGCTTCCGCCTGAAGCGGGGTGCCTCCCAGAGAGCAGGCTGAGGAGCGAGCAGCCCCCCACGGCTTCCAGGCCTTGAGACCGAGGGGCTCAGTCCTGTAGCACCCGCTCACACCCACAGTCGGTGTGGTCGGGCGGATCATCGGTCAACCGGCCGGATCCGGGCCGTTTTGGCGACGGGACCCGACTCTGCACGTATGCTGCGGAGCGATTGATCCTCCCTGGCCCCTTCAGCTTGCGGCCTGCTCGCCACCCAGCCCTCGACGGCGCCCGCGGCCTGGCCGTGATGGCGATGGTGCTGGGGCATACCCTGGATGCGCTGCTGGCGCCCGCGGTCCGCGAGCTTCCCGAGGTGCGGTTCTACTGGAGCCTGCGCGGCATCACCGCGCCGCTGTTCCTGCTGGTGGCCGGCTGGGCGGTGGTGGCGGCGCTCGACAACCGTCCGGACGCCGCGAAGTCCACCTTCGGCCGCCGGGTGCGCCGGGGCCTGCTGCTGCTGTTCCTCGGCTACCTGCTGCACTGGCCGGGCTGGGAGGCGATCGGGAGAGACGGCTGGACGCAGGGGCTCCTGGTCCACTTCTTCGCCTTCGACGCGCTGCAGAGCATCGGCATGAGCCTGCTGGTGGGTGCCTCGGTGCTGCTGCTGGCGCGGGGCACCTGGACGCGGGCGCTGGCGCTGGCGGCGCTGGCGGTGGGCATTCCGCTGGGGAGCGCGCTGCTGTGGAAGCTGGGCATGGGCATGCCCACCGCGCTGCACCAGGCCGTGGGGGCCGTGGGAAGCCCGTTCCCCTTCTTCCCGTGGGCGGGCTTCTTCTTCGCGGGCGCCCTGGCCGCGCACCTGCTGCGGCTGCTGCGGCCGGGCTGGCCTCAGGGCCTGGTGCTGGCGCTGCTGGGCGGAGGCCTCATCGGGCTCACGGGGCAGCTCACCGCGGACTGGACCGCCACCAGTGCGTGGCTCGTGGCCTACCGCGTGGGCCAGGGCCTGCTGGTGCTGGCCGCGATGAACCTCGCGCCCGTGTGGCTGTCCAAGCTCTTCTCGCCCATGGGGCGGCTGTCGCTCGGCGTCTACGTGCTGCACCTGCCCGTGGTGTACGGCTGGGCGGGCACTCCCGGCCTCGTCGAGCGCGTGGGCCCCACGCTCCCCCTCGTCCCGGCGCTCCTCGTCGGCGGGGGGCTGCTCGCCGCCTGCTTCATCCTCGCCTGGCTGGGCAACCGCGTCCGCGAGCTCAACTTCTCCTGGCGCTCGGGCTCCACGGACTTCGGCCCGACGTTCGGCAGCGGTCAGCGCATCTGAGCCCCCGGCTCAGCCTCGCTTGGGTGGCTGCTCGGCCAGGCCGCGCCTGACGAGCTCACGCACCACGGCCTCCAGCGCCTGAATGCGCCGCCCCGCGCGGCCCTGGGCCCAGAGTTCCGGAGTCTGCGCGCCCAGCAGCGGCACGGCCTGCTCCACCCCACCCGCCTTGCCCTTCAGGGCCCGGGCCGTGGCCAGGCGCACGTTCGCCGCGGGCCGCCGGGCCACTCCATCGCGCCACAGCAGATCCAGCGCGTAGGTGGTCCACACCGCCAGCTTCTCGTCCGGACGCAGGAAGGCCTCGAAGCGGCGGAGCGCCGCGTCCCGGTCCTCACCAGCGCGCAGGGCCTCTTCGGACAGCTCGGTATGCAGCGGCGTGCTGCGCGCCAGCGGCTGCCGAGGCGCCAGAATGGACTCGAAGCGCTCTCCGGTGGACGGGCGCAGCGCTACCAAGTGCACCAGCTCCGGCTCCAGGCCCGCCTCCAGCGGGTGGGCATTGGCCTCGGCGTACAGCAGCACCAGCCGGGGGAACTCCTCGGCCAGCGAGCGCAGCTCGAACGGGGGACGCCACGGCGCCTTGTAGATGCGGCGGCGCGGAGGATCCATGCGCTCGCTCTGGCTCTCGAGCTGGGTGTCCACCATGAACTCGAAGGGGCGCAGCATGGCGTCGAAGCGGGAAGGATCTCCGCCCTCGAGAGCCCCGAGCACTTCGACCACCGCCTCGATGGTGGAGACGCAGTGCTCGGCGGGCTCGGCGCGGATGCGGTAGTTGCTGGGGCGGCGCGGGGTGAAGCCGATGCGGGGCAGGCCGGCCAGCACGGGGTTGCTCTTCACGACCTTCTTCGCCAGCGGCCAGGTGCCATCCACGACGATGAGCGACTCGATCTGGCTGGCGCGGGCCTGTTCCAGCGTCATCGCCCCCTCGCCGGGGAAGAGCACCGCCACGCGCTGGGGCTGGGCGGCCAGGGCCTCGATGCGGCGGTTGCCGGTGAAGTCCACGCCCAGGTGCAGCTCGGAGTTGGGCAGCGACAGGTGGGCCATGCGCGCCGTGCCGATGGCAACTCGCCGCTCCCGGGGGTGCTGGAGGAAGACGACGCGCGTGCGTGTCTCCAGGGTGGGCAGCCGCGCGCAGTAGCACGTGGCCTCGGGACGGCGGCAGCGAAGACAGAGGGGACGCACAGCTTCGCTTTATGGCACCCGGCCGGGGCCCGCAACAGGGGACCGGCCCCCGGGCAACGACAGAGGGGAGTTGCGGCCCGCCCGCTCCCCAGGCAAGGAGACTTCGCGTGAACCTGCTCCTGCTCTTCGACGAGGACTTTCTCCCCGATGGGACCGCCCGGCTGACGGGACGGCGGGCCCAGCACGCCCGCGAGGTGCTGCGCGCCGAGCCCGGCGAGACGCTCCGGGTCGGCCGGCTCGGCGGCCTGACCGGCACGGGTGAGGTGCTGGAGAACACCGGGTCAGCCCTTCACCTGCGTGTCTCCCTCACAGATCCGCCCCCCGAGCGCGCGCAGGTGGATCTGCTGCTGGCCATTCCCCGGCCCAAGGCGCTCAAGAAGGTGCTGCCCGCGGTGGCCTCGTTGGGCGTGGACCGGGTGGTGCTCGTCAACGCCGCCCGGGTGGAGAAGAGCTACTTCGACTCCAAGGTGCTCGCCCCCGCCTTCATCCAGGAGCTGCTCCTCCAGGGGCTCGAGCAGGCCCGGGACACGCGCCTGCCCGAGGTGCTCGTGCGCGAGCGCTTCCGGCCTTTTGTCGAGGACGAGCTGGACGCCCTCTTCGGGAAGGAAGCCCTGCGGCTGCTCCCCCACCCTCCCGCGCGCCAGCCGCTCACCGGCGTGGGCATAGAGAAGGCTCCCCGGGTGGTGTTGGCCATCGGCCCGGACGGGGGCTGGGTGCCCTTCGAGGCCCAGTTGCTGGAGGCCCACGGCTTTCACCCCTTCACCCTGGGGCCCCGCATCCTCCGGGTGGAGACGGCCGTGCCGGTGCTGCTGGGCCAGATGGCGCTTCTCCGGGAGAACACCCCGGCACCGAATCCAGCGGCTCGGACTTGAAGCCGCTCGCTGGGTTGTTGAAGAGTTGCCGCCATGACGACCCAGCCCCAAGCCGCCGCCGCTACCGCAGAGCCCGCCACCGCGGAGAACGCCGCCGCTCAGCCCGTCACCTCCGAGCCGCAGGCGAAGCCCGCCAGCCATGACAGTGTGCCGCCTCCCGCGCTGCTGGACTTCATGGTCAAGCGCTGGAAGCCGTCCAACCGCAAGGCGCCGCCCAGGCTCAAGCACGCGGACGCCTTCAAGGCGCGCCGCCGGGCCCTCTCGCAGTTGTTCCCGGGCGAGACGCTCATCATCCCCACGGGCCACGAGAAGGTGCGCGCCAACGACACCTACTACCGCTTCCGCCCGGGCACGGACTTCTACTACCTGACCGGCAACACCGAGCCGGACTGCGTGCTGGTGCTCCAGCCCAAGGAGGGCGGAGGCCACACGGACATCCTCTTCGTAGAGCCCAACCCGGGCCGCAGTGATGCCACCTTCTTCACCGACCGCGTGAAGGGCGAGCTGTGGGTGGGCCCGCGGCTGGGCGTGCCGGAGAGCCAGGTGCGCTTCGGCGTGGACGAGGCGCGCGGGCTGCCCGAGTTGAAGGGGCTGCTCGACGGCCTGCACGGCGCGGTGGCCCGGCCTACGCGTGTGCTGCGCGGCTTCTCTCCCAAGGTGGACGAGGCGCTGCCCGCCCAGGCCGAGCGGGACAAGGCCCTGGCGGTGGCGCTGTCGGAGATGCGCCTGATCAAGGACGCGCAGGAGTTGCGCGAGCTGCAGGCGGCCATCGACTCCACGCAGCGCGGCTTCGAGGACGTGATTGCCAGCCTGAAGACGGCCAAGAGCGAGCGCGTGGTGGAGGGCATCTTCAACCTGCGCGCCCGAGTGGAGGGCAACGACGTCGGCTACGGCACCATCGCCGCCAGCGGCTCGCACGCGTGCGTGCTGCACTGGACGCGCAATGACGGGCCGGTGAAGAAGGGAGACCTGCTGCTGCTGGACGCGGGCGTAGAGGCCCACACGCTCTACACGGCGGACATCACCCGCACGCTGCCCATCTCGGGCAGGTTCTCGCGCGAGCAGAAGGAGATCTACGAGCTGGTGCTGGACGCGCAGCTCCAGGCGATCAAGGCGGTGAAGCCGGGCAACGACTTCATGGAGCCCAACCGGGTGGCCATGCGGGTGCTGGCGGCGGGGCTGGAGCGGCTGGGCATCCTGAAGAGCGCGGAGGAGGCGCTGAAGGACGAGCACCAGTTCTACAAGCGCTACTCGTTGCACAACGTCAGCCACATGCTGGGGCTGGACGTGCACGACTGCGCCCAGGCGCGGCAGGAGGCGTACAAGTACGGCAAGCTCAAGGCGGGCATGGTGCTCACGGTGGAGCCGGGGCTGTACTTCCAGACGGACGATCTCACCGTGCCGCCGCGCTACCGGGGCATCGGCGTGCGCATCGAGGACGACGTGGTGGTGACGAGCAAGGGCTGCAAGGTGCTCTCGGACGGCATCCCGCGCACAGCGAAGGACGTCGAGGCGTGGATGAAGCGCATCTGGGCGAAGAAGAAGTAGCCCCGGTCGTCCACTCCATTCCCGATTTCTCGATGCGTCTTTGCGCCCTTCGCCGCGCCTTCTGCGCAGGTGCTGGCCGGCCACCGCTCTGGAAGTTCACGGGCCTGTGCCTGGCCAGCGCTCTGCTTGCGGCCTGTGCCAGCAGC
>DASVVJ010001254.1:0-5895 GCA_036389955.1 Myxococcaceae bacterium | reverse complement strand
CATCCACCCGGTGAGTGCCACCAGCCCTCCGGCGGCGAGCGCGGCCGGCGTGCGCACCCCCACCAGGGACTCGCCAAAGAGCACGTCCACGAGCCGCGCCACCACCGCGATGAGCGGCGGCTGGTCCACATAACCCCAGCTCAAATGCTGGCCACAGGCGAGGAAGTACAGCTCATCGCGGAAATAGCCGTAGCCCCCGGCGAACAGCAGGTGCAGGGCCACGGTGCCCACCGCCAGCGCGGGCAGCACCCAGGGGGCGCGCGGGGGCAGGGCGGGGGCAGGCGCTTCGGAGGACATTGGGGATAACCCTACGTTGCTTTCGCGAGTCTGGGGACGCGCTTTAGGTTCCGCCTTCATGGCGAACCGGAGCGAGCGCGGTTTCGAGGACACACTCTGGGAGACTGCCGACAAGCTGCGCAACAACCTGGACGCGGCCGAGTACAAGCATGTCGTCCTGGGGCTCGTGTTCCTCAATTACATCCAGTCCGCTCGCGGCTTCCGGGTTCCTGCTCCCGCCCGCTGGGAGGCGCTGGCCCGGCACGCCCGGCAGCCCGACATCGGCAAGCGGGTGGATGCCGCGATGGAGGCCATCGAGCAGAAGAACCCGAGCCTGCGCGGCGTGCTGCCCCGGGACTACGCGCGCACGACGCTGGACCCGCGCAAGCTGGGAGAGCTGGTGGACCTGGTGGGCAGCCTGGGCCTGGAGGACCCGGAGAGCCGGGGCAAGGACATCCTGGGCCGCGTGTACGAGTACTTCCTGGCGAAGTTCGCCCGGGCCGAGGGCAAGAACGGCGGCCAGTTCTACACGCCCAAGTGCGTGGTGAAGCTGCTGGTGGAGATGCTGGCGCCGTACCGGGGGCGTGTGTACGACCCGTGCTGCGGCTCGGGCGGCATGTTCGTGCAGAGCGAGCGGTTCCTCGAGGAGCACGGCGGAAAGAGGGGAGACATCTCCATCTACGGCCAGGAGTCCAACCCCACCACGTGGCGCCTGGCGAGGATGAACCTGGCCATCCGGGGCATCGAGCACGATCTGGGCCCGGGCCCCGCCGACAGCTTTCACCAGGACCTGCACCCGGAGCTGAAGGCGGACTTCATCCTCACCAACCCGCCGTTCAACGTGAGCGACTGGGGCGGCGAGCGGCTGCGGCACGACGCCCGGTGGAAGTACGGCGTGCCGCCCGAGGGGAACGCGAACTTCGCCTGGGTGCAGCACTTCCTGCATCACCTGTCTCCCCAGGGCGTGGCGGGCGTGGTGCTGGCCAATGGCTCGATGTCCTCGACGCACTCGGGAGAGGGAGAGATCCGCCAGGCGCTCGTCGAGGCGGAGCTGGTGGACTGCATGGTGGCGCTGCCAGGCCAGCTCTTCTACGCCACGCAGATTCCCGCCTGTGTGTGGCTCCTGGCGAAGGAACGGGGCCCGCAGGGTTCGCGCCGGGAGCGCCGGGGCGAGGTGCTCTTCATCGATGCCCGGGAGCTGGGACAGCGGATGGACCGGACGCACCGCGAGCTCACCGCGGAGGACATTCAGCGCGTGGCGAGCACGTACCACGCGTGGCGTGGAGATCCGGGCGCGGGGGACTTCTCGGAGGTACCGGGGTTCTGCCGGGCTGTGACCCGGGAGGAGATCGCCGCTCAGGGCTACACGCTGACCCCCGGGCGGTACGTGGGAGCCCAGGCGCGCGAGCGTGAAGAGGGCCACGAGCCCTTCTCGCGGGTGATGCCGCGCCTCGTCTCGGAGTTGGAGCAGCACCTGGCCGAGGCGCACCGGTTGGAGCAGCAGATCCGCGAGAGCTTGCGGAGGCTGAGCCATGACGGCTGAGGCGTGGACGCGCACCACCGTCGAGCAGCTCGTGCGCTCTGGAGCGCTCAGCATCCACGACGGCTACCGAGCGAAGAACCTTGAGCTGGGCCGGCCAGGCCTGCCCTTCGCCCGGGCGGGCAACATCGATCAGGGCTTCCACTTCGAGGGCGCGGACTGCCTGCACGAGGAGCACCTGGGGAAGGCCTTGGACAAGGTGTCACGTCCGGGGGATGTCGTCTTCACCTCCAAGGGAACCGTGGGCCGCCTGGCCTTCGTGAGGCCGGAGACACCGCGCTTCGTCTACTCGCCGCAGCTGTGCTTCTGGCGCGCCCGGGACGAGCAGGTGCTGGACAGCCGGTTTCTCTCCTATTGGATGCGCGGCGAGGAGTTCTCTCAGCAGGTGGATGCGTACAAGGGCCAGACCGACATGGCCGACTACGTGAGCCTGAGGGATCAGCGGCGGATGCGGATTACGCTGCCGCCGCTCGCCGAGCAGCAGGCCATTGCACGGATGCTCGGGGACATCGATGACCGCATCCTCGTGGGGCAGAGGCTGATCCACACCCTGGAGGCCATGGCGCAGGAACTCTTCCGGGCCTGGTTCGTGGACTTCGAGCCGGTGCGGGCCAGGGCCGCGGGACACGTGCCGGAGTACTTGAGCGCCGCGCTGGCGGAGCTGTTTCCCTCCGCGCTGGTCTCCACGGGCTCTGGCGCGCAAGAGCCACTGCCCGCGGGCTGGAGCGTTGGCTCATTGAGCACGCTGCTTCCGGGAAAGGACTGCGTGCTGACCGGGCCGTTTGGCAGCCTCCTGCATGCCTCGGACTACCGGGCCGAGGGCGTTCCCCTCATTCAGGTGGGCAACGTGAGCGCTGGGCGCATCGTGGGGGACCACTTGCCCCGAGTGGGCGCGCACAAGCTGCCCGCGCTGGAGCGCTTCCTGCTGCGGGAGGGGGACATTGTCTTCACCCGGGTGGGCGCGGTGGGCCGCTCGGCCTATGTGCCGGCGCACCAGGCCGGGTGGATGATCTCCGGGCAGATGCTGCGCGTACGGCTGCCGGAAGAGGGGCCTCTTCACCCGCGCTACCTCGCGCAGGTGTACCGGCAGCGAGACTTCCTCACCCGGGTGGAGCGCTTCGCGCTGGGCACCACCCGGCCCTCGCTCAATACCTCGCTGCTCGAGGCCCTGGAGTTCCTCGTGCCCCCGCGCGCCGTGCAGGACGCGTTCGCCGCGCACCTGGCGCCGCTGGACGCGCGGGTGTGGAAGGCGCTCGACGAGCACCGCACGTTCGAGGCGCTGCGGGACGCGCTGTTGCCCAGGCTGCTCTCCGGAGCACTGCGCGCTCTACCCTCTCCCTCCGGGAGAGGGACAGGGTGAGGGTTACCCGGGCCCGTTCTTCAACCCGTGGCCCGTGATGGCGGCTTCCTGAGATTTCGGTGGACCGAGCAGATAGGCTGCGCCGCCTCTGGGCCGAGTATCTGAGCACTCCCGGCCACGCGCACCTGGAAGTTGGAGGGTTTCGACCATGGGCATCGAGTCCGTGCTGCTGCCGGTCGTGGGCTCGTCGGTAGCCAAGCTTCTGCTCAAGAAGTACCTCGCAAGCTCGGAGGTAGCCCAGCTCTTCGGCGAGGAGCTGACGAAGATCGCCGTTGCCGGGCTGAAGAGCAAGCTGGAGCAGCGGGAGGCCATCCGTGTCTTCGAGCGTCTGGCCGACAAGATCATCACCCAGCTGACCCCGCTGTTCGAGGAGGCCGGCAGGCGCGGCAACCTGAACACGGAGGCGGTGGCGCAGGAACTGGGCGCGACGCTCGACGGGCGGATCTCCCCGGACCTGCTGCTGGCCAGCGACATGGCTCCCGAGAAGCTGGTCAGGGCCTTGCGCGAGGCGCGCCCGCTTCCGCCGAACCAGCTCACCGAGGCCGAAGCCGAGCTCTATGCGCGGGCATTGGACCAGACCGCACGCTACCTCGTGGCGGCGGCAACCCTGCTGCCAGGCTTCGTGGAGAGGCTGGCTGTCACCCAGCTTCAGCGCATCTCGCGCATGGAGGACGAACTCTTACGCACGCTCGCATCCGTGCGAATGATCGAAGAGTGGGTCTCGATCGTGTCGCCCGACAAGACCTTCGCCAGGTTCGAGGCGGATTACCGGCAGAGCGTCAGCCTGGCCGTAGACACGCTGGAGCTCTTCGGCGTCGACATCGATCCGCAGTCCACGCGTTACAAGCTCTCTGTCGCCTACATTTCTCTGAGTCTTCTCGAAGAGTCATCCAATGAAGAGGAGTCCACGCTCGTGCCGGCCGAGCGCCTCTTGCAACAGCTTCGCCCGGGCGCGGGGCGGTTGCTCATCCGTGGAGACGCAGGCAGTGGAAAGAGCACGCTCTTCCGATGGATGGCTCTCACGGTCGCTCAAGGAGGAAGTAAAGGCGCCGAGCGCAGCCGCTCGCACAACCTTGATGAGACAGACCGGGCCATGGGGAGGCTCAATGACACTGGCTCCTCTGTCCTGGTCACTCTCTGGTCCAATCGCGTCCCGTTCCTGATCCGGCTCCGGGATTGCAAAGACGGGAAGCTCCCCTCCATTGAGGATTTCACCCGGCAGATCGCACCGGAGTTGCAAGCGCCTCCTGCTGGCTGGATGAGCTCAATTCTGGAAGCCGGACGCGCCCTCGTGTTGCTCGATGGCGTCGATGAAGTTCCCAATCGAAACCGGGACGACGTTTACAAGTCCGTCGAACGCCTGATCAACAAGTACCCTGGCTGTTACTTCCTGCTGAGCACTCGTCCGTCCGCGGTCGAACGGGGTTGGATGAAGCCCCTCGGCTTCCGCGAAGCGGATATCAGCCCCCTCTCGGATGTGGATCGTGATCAGCTCATCGGCCGATGGCATATGGCGGTCCAGCACGAACTGAGTCTCCGGGGGCAGCAGGGAGCTGAGTTGAGCCAGCTGGCGGAGAACCTCAAGCGAGGGCTGCGAGAGAATCCTCCGATCGCCCGCCTGGCAACGAATCCGCTCCTCGCGGCCATGATCTGCGCGCTCCATCGTGATCGGAGCCAGCGGCTCCCCGAGAGCCTAGCGGATCTGTGCGAGGCGCTATGCCACATGCTGCTCCACCGTCGCGAGCGAGAGAGCAATCTGAAGCTCGAGGACTTCCCCGAGGAGTACCGCACTCTCTCCTACCGGCAGAAGCGGGACATCGTCGCTGAGCTGGCGGGCCATATGGCTCGCAATGAGGTCTCCACGTTGGATCGAGAAGAGGCCATCATCAAGGCAGGCGAAGTGCTCGACACGACTCCAGGCCATCAAAGGAATGAAGGCAGCGTGGTCTTGAATGGCCTGATCGAGCGCAGCGGCATGCTCCGCGAGGCTCGGCCTGGTGTGGTCGACTTCATCCACAACACCTTCAAGGAATACCTGGCTGGGGAGTTGTTCGGTCAGCAGCGCGACGATGAGTTTCTGGCGAAGAGGGCGCTCGATCCGGCGTGGCAGAACATCTTGTTGTTTGCCGCCGCGACGGGGGAGAGCACTTTCGTCCGCAATCTTCTGAATCGGATCCTGGGCTCCCAGCCCGCACAGGAGTCGCCCGCTGAAACGTCACGCAAGCCCAGGTTGAGCGCAGACGAGCGCATGCGCAGATTGATGGCCGTTCGGTTGCGCTCCGTCGTGCAGCGCCTGGACAAGTCGCTGGAGGCCAGGATTGATGCTCTGCGGAGCGCGCTTTTTCCGCCTGCCACGATGGCTGATGCCGCGGCGCTTGCGGACGCGGGCGATGCGGTGGTGCCGTATCTGAGATACCAGTCAACCTATTCAGCTCGCAGCGCGGCAGCGTGTATCCGCGCTCTGCGGCTGATCAACTCTCCGGCTGCCAAAGCCTGCCTGAAAGATTATCTGGCGGAGACCAGGCAATCCGTACTTGAAGAACTGGGGCAGGCCGTGAATCCACTTGAGATCAAGGTGGTTCAGGAGGCTCTCCTTCGTGGCGAGTACATTCGGATAGGACGAGGGCAGGTAGCCGACTTGTCGCCCTTGGCCGTCCTCACCTCGCTTCAGTCGCTCGACCTCCGACATATGCCGGTTGCCGACTTGTCGCCCTTGGCC
>DASVVJ010001253.1:0-2680 GCA_036389955.1 Myxococcaceae bacterium | reverse complement strand
CCGTGGTGGGGCGCACCTCGCTGCAGTTGCTCAACCCGGCGTTCGAGAACCTGGCGACAAAGAGCGTGGTGTCGCTGCTGGTGCAGCTCACGCCGCGCTTCCCGGAGTTGGGCAGTGACGGGGTGGTGCGCCAGAAGGTGCGGCTGTTCCACCACCGGGACCGGCCGGTATTCATCCACAACGCGGTGCTGTTCCGGCACAAGATGACGCCGGGCGAGCCGGTGAATGAGCAGGTGGTGGACCCCTCGAGCCTGCTGGGCACCAGCGTCATCCCCCCGGGCAAGGGCATCGAGTTCGAGGCGAAGCTGGACACGCGCAAGGACGCGGACGTGTTCTCTCTGGAGCACTACGTGGAGGGGAAGGACTCAGAGGGCCTCACGGCGCGTGGAGCCTTCTCGGTGATGCGGCCTCCGAAGCTGCCCACCAAGGAGAACAACATTCCGGTGGAGGATCCGCTGCTGAAGGAGAAGATCCTCGCGGCGCGGAGGCTCCTCAACCGGCCCTATGTGACGGACGAGGACATCTGGGCCCTGCAGCGGGCCGGGAAGTTCGCGGACCTGGAGGCGAAGTACCAGGCGCTCCAGGCCCAGCAGCCTCCGGCGGTGGATCCTCGGGAGCGCGTGGCGAAGGACCCCGGGCCTGCGCCCGAGGGCCCCACGGCGCCCGGTGGCGTGGGCGACGAGCGCAAGGACGGCACTCCGCCCAAGCCCGCCCCGAAGCCCACCGGGCGTTGACGCCCGTCGCTACGGCGTGGGCTGGGACAGGGGCGTGTCTCGGCCTAGCGCGATGAAGGGCGCCCAGTAGTGCGGGTGGGGCCTGGTGGCACGTAACGAGCGCATGGCCTCGCGCAGGGCGGAGGCACGGCCCTGCCCCGCCAGCAGGTTGCGGTAGTAGGCCTCCATGAGCTGCTGCGTGGTGTCGTCTTTCACCTTCCACAAGCTCATCACCACCGTCTCCGCGCCCGCCACGGTGAAGGCACGGCGCAGCCCGTAGACGCCCTGGCCCAGCTTCACGTCTCCTCGGCCGGTGTCGCAGGCGGATAGCACCACGAGCTGGGTGCCCCACAGGTCGAGGCCCGCCAGCTCCAGCGCCGTCACCACCGCGCTCTCGGGCGGGGGGCGGGAGGCGCGGGAGGCGCTCGAGGTCTCAGGAGCCGAGGCGCTCACTCCCGCCAGCAGGAGGCCGGAGCGCAGCAGCGGGTCCGGAGGACGCGCGGCCGGATCTTCACCCAGAGCGCCGAAATGGCCGATAGCGCGGCTGCCTTCGGGAGTGGGGGCATCCTCCAGGAAGAAGCCGTGGGTGGCCAGATGGAGGATGCCTGGGGGAGGCAGGTTCAGCAGCCGCTCCTTGGTGGCCTCCGGGCCCAGGAAGAGCTGGGCCTGGGGAAACAAGCGCTGAATGGCCTCGGCCTCTTGGCGGGTGCCTGGCAGTGGGACGGCGGCCCAGGCATCCCGCTGCTCCCGCTCGGTGCGCGGCGTGGAGAAGAAGCGCTCGATGGGGGTGGCGCGCGCGGCCGACGCTGAAGCCACTCCCGCGGAGGCAGCGGGCAGGGGGGCGCTGAAGTCCGGGTCGGCAAGAACCACCACGGAAGCTGCGGGGCGCCTCTCCTGGGGGCGCGGTAGCAGGCTCTTGCCGGAGGTGAGGTAGGTGAAGTCGAAGGTATCCACGAGGGACTGCTGGCCGTCATGCAGGGCGGCGAAGGGCACCAGGGCCAGCTGGCCATCTGGCGACAGGAAGAGGCGGCGGGCCTTCCCCAACAACGGAAGCAGGGGTTGGAAGGCGAGTTGGTAGAGCGCCTGGGCGTGGACCTGGAAGTTGTCGTCCCGGTTGGCCAGGGCGGAGCGCAGGCTCAGGGCGCTGGAGTCGAGGGGCTCGGCGGGCCCCAGATCGATGGCTTGAGTGGAGGCGTCAGGAAAGAGCACCAGCGCCAGGTAGCGTAGCTGGCTGAGCTGCCGAGCCTCGGGCGTGCTGGCCGGCACCAGCGGGCGATCCATATAGGTGATGAACTCGACGAGGGCGCCGTCCTTCGGCAGGGCTTTGGCGACACGGCCGACAATGTCCTCGGGAGACGGCAGTGTGGCCAGTGCGCGCAGCGGCGCGGAGCGCTTGGCGAGCTCGGCCTCGAGGGCGTCACCCTGCCGGATGAGCTCTTCGCGCTGCTGTTGGTAGTCGGTCAGGGACTGAGCGCCAGAGCTCCGGAGCGAGAAGCTGGCCAGCCGGGTGCGCAGCCCGCGCAACCGCTGGAAGGTGTCACGATCCTCGGGGCCCAGGCTCCGGTAGACGGCCCGGGAGATGTCGGCTGTCTCCTCGACGGAGCGGCCCTTGACGAGCAAGGCCGCGCTCATGGCCAGGCGCCTCACGCTGGCGTTCTCCGGGTGCGCGCGCAGCAGTGCATAGAGGCGCTCCTCGTCGGTGCGCAGAAACTGGAGAAAGCCGGACAGGCGCGCCTCGGAGAAGCCGAGGGACTCGCGACGCAGGCGCTGCTCGGAGAGGGTGAACGCGCGCGTGAACAGCGAAACGGCCACGCCGAGGCGGCGCTGGGCCAGCCTGAGTACCGCGAAGTTGCTGAGCACGCGGGCGATCTCCGAGTGGTTCTTGACGCGGGGCGCCTCCAGAATGGCGAGCGTGCGCTGGTAGAGCGGCTCGGCCCGGCGATACAACCCCTGGAGCCTGAAGAGGT
>DASVVJ010001252.1:0-5855 GCA_036389955.1 Myxococcaceae bacterium | reverse complement strand
CCGCCGGACGCGGGGCAGCCGCCGGGCCCCACGCCCAACGGGTATGACGTGCAACGCGCGTGCGGCACGCTGACGGACTACTACTTTCCGGGCACGGGCAACTGCGCGTGCACCCAGCCCTGCCGCGCGGTGTACACGGTGGAAGGCACGCGGGTGAACTGATGAAGAAGGCCGTGGTGTTGCTCTCGGGAGGGCTGGACTCCACCACCTGTCTGGCCATGGCGAAGGCCGACGGCTTCGAGCCGGTGTGCCTGGCGGTGGCCTATGGCCAGCGGCACGCGGTGGAGCTCGAGCGGGCGCGCAAGGTGTCGGCGCTGATGGGCGTGAAGGACTTCCGCATCGTGCCGCTGGACCTGCGCGCCATTGGCGGCTCGGCGCTGACCGCTGACATCGAGGTGCCGAAGGACCGGCCCGACGAGGAGATGTCCCACGGGATTCCGGTGACGTACGTGCCGGCGCGCAACACGCTGTTCCTGGCGCTGGCGCTCGGGCTGGCGGAGGTGGTGGGCGCCCAGGACCTCTACATCGGCGTGAACGCGGTGGACTACAGCGGCTATCCGGACTGCCGGCCCGAGTTCATCCGCGCGTTCGAGACGCTGGCCAACCTGGCGACGAAGGCGGGCGTCGAGGGCGCGCGCTTCAAGATCCACGCGCCGCTGTCGGGCATGACGAAGGCGCAGATCATCCAAGCGGGCACGCGGCTGGGCGTGGACTACGGGCAGACGCACTCGTGCTACGACCCGGACGAGCAGGGCTTCGCCTGCGGGCGCTGCGACAGCTGCCTGCTGCGCAAGAAAGGCTTCCAGGAAGCGGGAGTCCCGGATCCCACGCGGTACACGGAGGGCACTTGAGATGCTGCCTGCGGCGACACTGGCACTGACGATGTGGCTGGGGGCCGGAGCGTCCCCGGTGGTGGATGCCACCGAGGTGGTTCCGGACCTGGTGGTGGACATGCGCTACGCCACGGACGACAACTTTCTCGGGCGCGCCGTGTACCCGAAGGACGCGCGCTGCATGTTGCTGAAGGACGCGGCCGCGCGGCTGAAGAAGGCGGCGGACGTGCTGCGGCCGAAGGGCTACCGGCTGAAGGTGTACGACTGCTACCGGCCGCGCGCGGTGCAGTACCAGATGTGGGAGATCATGCCCAAGCCCGGCTATGTGGCGGATCCGAAGTTCGGTTCGAACCACAACCGGGGCGCGGCGGTGGACCTCACGCTGGTGACGCTCGAGGGGGCGGAGGTGGAGATGCCGACGAAGTTCGACGACTTCAGCCCTTCGGCACACCACGGCTTCCCGGGCGGCACGGAGGCCTCGCGCAAGCACCGGAAGATCCTCCTCGAGGCGATGGAGGGCGCGGGCTTCAAGCGCAACAAGATGGAGTGGTGGCACTACGACTTGCCAGGCACCAAGAAGCTGCCCGTGCTGGACGTGCCCTTCACCCCGCAGCAGTAACCTGCCAGTGCTTCGTTCCAGAGGCACGAACCGGATGAACCTCTTCGCGCGCATACGCAAGGGCCGGAGACAGTCCGCCCCGTTCCTTGTGCCTTACCTCTGTGTTGCTGCTGGCCTCACGGGTTGCGTCACACCTGGCGTGGTGGCGGAGACGCCGATGAGCACGACATGTCTGGAAGTCCCTACCGTTGAGGAGTGTCTCGCCGCAGCGGAGCCCATCGAGAACATCTGCCTGCGAAACTGCGTCCAGCTTCAATGCTCGGGCGTCAAGGTGAGCTGTGACGCAAGCATTCAGCAGCGATGCAAAGCGTTGAACGAAGGCAAGGTGGGAGCGGTAGGAGGCTACGTCGTCCGCAAAGGTCAGACATGCGAGCAGCCCCGGGACGAAATCGCATGGTGTCAGGTACGCATGTCTCGCCAATGCCGGGCAAGGGCCATGGTACACGAACTGGCGCACGCCTGCGGCTGGAGTCATGACGACGGCCAGAATGTCCCTGGCAACACTGGAGAATTGCCATGTCTCTGAGTCGGGCCCTTGTCGCAGCGGGTGCTCTGCTATTGCTGCTGGGGTGCTCAGGGCTGCCGTTTTTCCGCGGAGCAGATGCGCCCACCAGTGGTAGTAAAGGAACCGCAACTCGTGAGCCGCCGCCTGCGCATGCCGTGCTGGAGTTACAGGACACACAGTACGATGGGGAATACCTCTCTGGGCGTCTCCTGGTAGGGGTTGTTGACGGCCGAGTAACCATTGACAAGCGGCTTATCGAGAATGTCTCGGTGCAAGTGGAGTCGGTGTCGGACTGCATGGTGGGCCAGCCTGTTGCGTATGTGGAGGCGGACTCCTTCCCGAAGCCGGTCACGGAAGAAGACTTGCTGACGCTAACGACTGGGTATTGGTATGGCACCCAGGTGCGATTCTTTCTGTTCGATGAGACGCTCATCGGGAAGAAAGCGCCAGACTGCATCGAGGTGG
The DNA here is from genome assembly GCA_036389955.1 of Myxococcaceae bacterium. Taxonomy (GTDB): domain Bacteria; phylum Myxococcota; class Myxococcia; order Myxococcales; family Myxococcaceae; genus DATHBR01. Next base: position 3,433 of record DASVVJ010001252.1, on the reverse strand, counting down.
CACTGTTGCTGAGGGCGGTGGATCGAAGTGTGGCCGCGCGCTTGCGCGTTCGCGGCGAGCGCAAAGTCCAGATCCTTCCCAATGACGGGGGCTCAGCTCAACTTCCCGAGTGCAACTCATCTAACGCGGATGGGGGCTGTGGCAGCATTGAGCGCAATTAATATGTATGCTGTGCTTCGCTAAATCGACTCCATTGTCCTGTTGGTGCCTCGCCCAGGACGTAGTCCAATATCTGCCAACATAGGCGCTTAGAGGGTGTTAATGCGGGGTGAGTAGGCACCAGATGTAGTGCTCCCCCAGCAGGCCAGCGAACACAAGGCTGCTGCACAGAGCCAGGCAGCCGTTTGCTCTCTCTGGTGCTCTGTCAGGTGGGACACGGCCCGTCCTACTTAGCAGGTTGCCCGCCACGCCCACCCGTTTTATGGGCAGGGGCATGAGCTCTGCTCCTCAGCCTCCTGTTCGGCAGCAGTATCCCTCGGATCTGACCGACGCGCAGTGGCAGTGGGTTGAGCCCTTCGTGCGCGGCAACCCAGTGGGGCCTCAGCCGGTGGCGTACTCGCGACGCGAGGTGGTCAACGCCCTGCTGTATGTGTCGCGCACCGGAGTGCAGTGGCGCTACCTGCCGCACGACTTTCCCGATTGGCAGAGCGTCTACTCGTAGTTCCGGCAATGGAAGAAGGACGGCACGCTCAAGCGCATCCACGACGTGCTGCGGGGCAAGGTACGAAAGCAGGCAGGGCGTTCTGCCCAGCCCACCGCCGACGTGCTCGACAGCCAGAGCGTCAAGAGTGACGTGTAGGCAGAGTCTCGGGGCTACGACGCCAACGAGAAGGTGAAGGGCCGAAAGCGCCACCTGCTGGTGGACATGCTGGGCCTGGTGCTGGTGGCTTTTGTGTCCACCGCGGATGTGCAGGACCGAGACGCGGCTGCAGCGGTGTTGCCCCTGGCTGCCGAACAGTTCCCCACCCTGGTGAAGGCCTTTGCCGATGCGGCCTACGAAGGCCCGCGCGTGGAGCGCCTGGCCCAGCAGACCGGAGTCGAGGTGGAGATTGTGAAGCGCACTGACACCACGCCTGGGTTCGTGGTCCAAGCCAAGCGCTGGGTTGTGGAGCGCACCTTCGGGTGGTTGAGCCGGGAACGGCGTCTGGCCAGAGACTACGAGCGAAAGCAGGAGTCCTGCGAGGCGTTCATCCACTTGGGCATGATCCGGCTGATGCTGCGCCGCCTTGCCTGATTGCCTTGCCTCAACACCCTCTTAGAGGCATTACCGAATGCGCTGAGTTGACGCACGCCCGTGGTTAGAGCCACAACGACCGCCAGAATGTTCTTGGCAACACTGGAGAAATGCCATGCCTCTGTGCCGTCCCCTGGAAACATCTGGCGCGCTGTTGCGTGGCACTGTGGGACGCGATTGATAGAGGGGACGCGGCAGACCAAGGCCCCGGGTTCACAGCAACCCGGAGCCCGTTCACCGCACGGTGGACCGAGGGCGGTTACTGCTGGGTGCCCGGAGAACCCGTGGGCGCCGCGTTGCCGATGTAGCCCGTGAAGGCCAGCTTGTTCGGCGAGCACACGCCCGGCGAGCTCACCTTGCCGGGCGTGGAGTTGTCCGTCAGCGCCTTGACCACGTCATTGGGCGAGGCGTTGGGGTTGCGCTCCAGGTAGAGCGCCACCACGCCGGCCACGTGCGGCGAGGCCATCGACGTGCCGCTGATCGTCTTGGTGTCCGTGTTGCTGGTGTACCAGGCGGCGGTGATGTTGTGGCCCGGGGCGAAGATGTCCACGCACTCGCCGAAGTTGGAGAACGTGGCGCGCGAGTCCGTGTTGGTGGTGGCGCCCACGGTGATGGCCTCGGGGGTGCGCGCCGGCGAGGCGCCGCACGCGTTGGCGTTCTCGTTGCCCGCCGCGAGCACGTAGGTGACGCCCGCAGCGACCGACCGGCGGACCGCATCATCCATCGCCCGGTCCGCACCGCCGCCCAGGCTCATGTTGGCCACCGCCGGCTTCTGGTGGTTGTTGGTCACCCAGTCCACGCCGGCAATCACTCCGGCCGTCGAGCCCGAGCCGCTGCAGCTCAGCACGCGCACCGCGTAGAGCTTCGCGTTCTTCGCCACGCCGTACGTGCTGCCACCCACCGTGGACGCCACGTGCGTGCCGTGGCCGTTGCAGTCAGCGCCGTTCTTGCCGTCGTTGATCGCGTCATGGCCCACGCTCGCACGCCCGCCGAAGTCGCTGTGCGAGATGTGGATGCCGGTGTCGATGATGTACGCGTTCACACCCTTGCCCTGCCCCGGGTAGTTGAACGCCTTGTTCAGCGGGAGATCTCGCTGGTCAATGCGGTCCAGGCCCCACGGCGCGTCAGCCTGCGCCTGAATGGCATTCACCACCTGGTTCTGCTGCACGTACGCCACCTGCTCGTCGTTGGACATGGCGCGAGCCTGGTCATCGGTCATCTTGCTGGCGAAGCCGCGCAGCGCGTACTCGTACGTGTTGAACACGCTGCCGCCGTAGCGCGCCGTCAGGCTCTGGGCCGCTACCGAGGGCGCGACCGGCTGCGTGCCGGGCGCCGGATCCTTCAGCACCACGACGAACTCGCCCGGAATGGGCCGCGCCACGGTGACAAACTTCTCCTTCGAGAGCTGCTCGGCCGTGAGGACCTCGGCGGTCCGGCACGGCGTGGGGTTGTTGGGATCTCCGGGATCGGGATTCGGGTCCTTCGGACACGCCACCAGCAGGGACACGGCCAGGCCCGACAAGGCCAGCTTCGACGCCAGGGGAAGACGCATGTAGACGCCTCGATTTGTGGGTATTCCGGTTTTCAGTCTAGAGACGCCTCTGACATTCTCACGCTGACGCAGACTGCTTCGCGGGGTTGGAGGGTTCACCAGTGAACGCATCAGAGAGGGGGTTGCGCCGAGGCCACGAGGTCCGCTGTCCCGCCTGCGCCAGCTTCAAGCCGCCCCAGGGAAGGTGTCCTCACTGCGGCTGCGGCGAGGTGCCGTTGGCGCTGTACGGCGTGGCGCGGGTGATGGCGCGGGGCGGCGTGGATCGGTTCTCGCTGGCGGAGCGGGTGGCCACGTTGGATGCGGAGCGCACCGAGCTGCTGGGGCGGCAGTACGCCGCACAGTGGGAGGTGGCGCAGCGCTTCATCGAGGACGTGCGCCGCTGCGAGGCCCACCTGCTGCAGCGGGGCTTCGTGCAGGACGCCGAGGACCTGATGGCCTCGGTGGTGCCCACGGACGCGGAGTTCCTGGCCCAGCAGCTCGGGCCCGCCGAGCGCCCCGAGACGTTGGAGGGACTCTTCAAGGAGAGCGCTTCCCGGGAGGTGAGGCAGCTGGCCGCAGTGGCGCTGCTGCACCAGGGACAGAGCGACTCGATCATTCTGGGCGCGGTGCACGGGGCGCTTCAGGAAGAGGGGCGGGTGGGGGTGGAG
>DASVVJ010001251.1:0-10686 GCA_036389955.1 Myxococcaceae bacterium | reverse complement strand
CAGGCTGAAGCGCGCCTCCGGGTAGAGCGGCGAGGCCACGCTCACGGCCCGGTAGTGCGTGGCCGCCTGTTCCCAGCGGCGCAGCTTCTCGCTGGCGTGGGCAGCCCGCACCAGGCAATGGTCTCTCAGAGCGGCGTACTGCTCGGCGAGCGCGCCGAACTCGTCGGCGGCGGTGGCGAAGTCGCGCAGGTTGAGCGCGCTCTGCGCCTTGAGGAAGCGCACCGGCAGCGTCTGCTCCTCCTGGTCCAGCAGCGCCCGCGCGCGGCGGTAGCGGCCCCGCTCGTACTCCGCCCGCGCCTTGGCGAGCGTGCCTTCCGCGAAGTACGACGTGAGCTGCTCCGGCCCGAACATCACCTCGGTCTGCTCGCCGGAGGGCTGCGCCACGGGCGAGTCGAGCAGCACCTCGAGCTGCTCTTCCGAGAGCACCTCTCCCCCCGAGGCCTCCTCCGCGGGTGCCTGCGCCCAGCTCGGACGCGCGCCCAGGACTCCCACTCCTGTCAGCACCACCACGACCGCAGCAGAATGCTTCCACCCGCCACTCAAGCCGACCATGCCAACACCCGCCCTGTGAGTCTGGGCGTGAATGGATTGTCACGAGCGGCGCAGATGCGACTGGTGCTCCGGTACTAGCCGCGTGTGCCGTCCTCCAGGAGATACGCGGACGCGCATCGCTGCACGAAACACGACGGCTACCCGCCTGCCTACCCTGGACACCGATGGTTGCGTGCGTAGGGGTGGGTAGAGGGGGATCCTACCTGCGCTCCCCTGCTCTCCCGGTGCCCTCGCGAGCCCGGGAGGCTCCGTGTGGTTGCGATTTCACACCGCCGGATCGCAGCTTCCCGTGTGGCTTCCCGTCCCAAAGATCCCTCCCGGCCCGGGGGCAACCGAGGCCACCGGGAGGAAGACGTCTTCTCGCGGCAGCGGGCGCTCTACGCGCTGCCACTGGACGAGTTCACCAGCGCCCGCAACGCCCTGGCCCAGGAGTTCAAGGCCAAGGGACAGGGGCAGGAGGCGCAGGCGACCAGGCAGCTCAAGCGCCCCGTCGTCACCGCGTGGGTCGTCAATCAGCTCGCCCACCGGACTCCCGAGAAGATCGAGGCCCTGCTGAACGCCGCGCGCAACCTGGAGACGGCCCACCGCAAGGCCCTGTCCGGCTTCGGCCCCCAGGCCCTGAAAGATGCCAACCGCGCCTTCCAGCAGTCGCTGGATGACCTGATGACCGAGGCGCACAAGACGATGGAGACGGAAGGGCGCGCCATCACCAGCGAGCTGTTCCGGCAGGCCGAGGAGACGCTGCGCGCCGCCGCGCTCGGCACGGCGGAGGACCGCGCCATCCTGTCCCAGGGCATGTTGACCCAGCCGCTGCAGCAGACGGGGCTGGGCGCCTTCTCTCCGCTGACGCTCATCGGCCCGTCGGCCCGGGCCCGCCCGGAGAGCCGCGTGCAGGAGCGGCCTTCGAACCGGCGCCCCGCGCTGCCCCGGGTCGAAGCAGCGCCTCCGCCTGCCGCACGCAGCGCGGTGGTGCTGAAGGGCCCGTGGGAGCCTCGGAAGGAAGAGGCGCCTCCGCCCCCCGAGTTCCCCTCGAAGCGCCAGCTCCGCGAGGACGAGGCCGCGGAAGCCAAGCGCAAGCGCACCGAGCAGCTCCACCAGCGCCGCCGCGAGGCCGAGCAGCAGGCGCTGGAGACCCAGGCCCGGCTCAAGCGCACCGCGGAACTCCAACAGCGCCGCCGCGAGGCAAGGCAGCAGGCCGAGGCCGCCGAGAAGGCCCAGCGCGTGGCCAGCCTGGAAGTGTCCCGCGCCCAGGCGTTCCTCAAGTCGGCCGAGGAGAAGGCCCGGCGCATGCGTGAGGCCTTCGAGCAGGCCGAGGCCGCGCGCCAGGAGCGCGCCGAGGCCGCCGAGCGCGCACGCACCCAGGCCCAGTCCGCGGAACAGGCGCTCGCGCAGGCCATGAGCGAGCTTCAGCAGATCGAGGCGAGCCTGGCCGAACCGTGAGCCGTTCGTTTCGTTCTATGCTCCCCGCGTGCTGACCTTCGCCAGAGGGCCCAAGGGCCCAGGGAGCTTCGACATGTTTCGCGCTGGAGTGGGAGGCAGTCTCGCGCTGACGCTCCTGCTGTGGGGAACGAGCGCCGCCGCGCAGGGCGCCTCGAAGTCCGAGGAGTTCTTCGGCAAGGAGGAGCTGCAGCGCCAGGTGGGCGTCCACGAGAAGAACTGCAAGAAGGGCGACGCGGGCGAGTGCTTCAACCTGGCCCTGGCCTACCAGCAGGGGCTCGGGGTGGCGAAGGACGACGCCCAGGCGGCCGCCCTCTTCAAGAAGGCGTGTGACAAGGGCCACCTGGACTCGTGCAACAACCTGGGCATCGCCCACATGGAGGGCCAGGGCGTGAAGGCGGACCCGAAGCAGGCCCTGAGCCTCTTCGAGAAGACGTGCAAGAAGGAGGACGCCAAGGGCTGCTTCAACCTGGGCCTGGCCCACGAATCGGGCCGCGCCGGGCAGAAGGATGCGCAGAAGGCCGTCAGCTTCTACGAGAAGGCCTGCACCAAGGCCCATGACGAGGGCTGCGTGCGGCTGGGCATCGCGCACGCCCAGGGCAACGGGGTGAAGAAGGATCCCACCCAAGCCGCCTCGTACTTCAGCAAGGCCTGCAACGCGGGCAACAAGATGGGCTGCAACTTCCTCGGGGTGTCCGCCATGTCGGGGGTGGGCGCGCCGCAGGACATGACGCGCGCGGCGTCCCTCTTCGAGCAGGCCTGTGACGGAGGCGTGGCCGGGGCCTGCTTCAACCTCGCCATCGCCTACCAGCGCGGCCACGGGAAGGGCAAAGACCCCGAGCGCGCCAAGACGCTGGTGAAGAAGTCCTGCGACATGGGCTTTGCTCCCGCGTGCCAGGCCCTCCGCCCCGCGCCGAAGAAGCCGTGATGCGGCTGGTGCTCGACACCAACGTCGTCCTGGACATGCTGGTGTTCGATGACCCCGTGGTGCGCCCGCTGACCGAGGCGCTGGCGGCGGGGCAGCTCACCGCATGGGTGGACCGCGAGACGCTCGGGGAGCTGGAGTGGGTGCTCGCCTTTCCCACTTTCAAGCTGGACCCGGCCGCCAGGCAGGCAGTCATGGACCGCTACCGGGCCCTCGTGCGCCTGGCCCCAGAGGCGTCCCCGGCCCCGCTCCCGGAGCTGCCCCGGTGCCGGGACCGGGCGGACCAGAAGTTCCTCCTGCTGGCGGCCCGAGCGGGCGCCGCGTGGCTGGTGAGCAAGGACAAGCAGGTCCTCTCGCTCGCCGACCGCCGGGACCTGCCCTTTGCCATCCTCTCGCCCCGGCAGGCCGCCCAGCGGCTCCGGCCTCCGGACGCTCCTACACAAGCCTACGCCCCTGGCGAGGAATGATCGGCTCTGGCAGGGTGCTGAGGTAGATTCCCAGGCCTCCCGCTCCATGAATTTCCCTTCGCACCTCTTCCTGCCCCTCTCTGGCGCCGTGCTCCTCGTGGGCGCCATGATCGGCACCGCGCTGTGGCCTCCGCCGGAGGTCCCTCCTGTGAAGTTCGAGCTGCCGCCCGCGGTGGCGCCCGTCTACGTTCCTCCTCCGGCGCCTCCGCCTCCACCTCGGCCCTCCCGGCCCGTCACCCGCGCCGCGCCGCCCGCCCCGGCCGTGCAGCCCGCGCCGCCCCCTCCGGTCGCGGCCAGGCAGAGTGAACCCGTCCAGGTGATGCCCGCCCCGTCCTACCCGGCGCCCGAGCAGAATGGGACCGCGCAGGCGCAGCCCAAAGAGCCCGGCAAGCGCCTGTCGATGATGCAGCGTGCCACCACCCTGCTGGAGAAGGGCATCCCGGCGCTGGAGAAAGCCCGGGACGAGGCGCTGGCCCGCGGAGACCAGGCCGAGTTCCAGCGCCTGGACAAGAGCATCACCCAGCACCGTGCCCGGCTGGAGCAGATGCGCGTGAGAACGGCCGCCGCGCAGACGCCCGACGCCGGCGCTGAGCTGCCGAAGATGTAGCGCTACGGGCCGCCGCCCGCGCCCAGCACCGGCGCGGGGGCCGGAGGCAACCGGGCCAGCAGCTCGAGCACGCGCATCAGCGGGTCCCCGTCGGACTCCTCCACGCCCAGCGCGGCCGCGGTGGTGCGCAGCTCCACCAGCTTGCCCGGCACCAACGCCCGGGCCCACCCCACGCACTCTTGAAGAATCTGCGCCGCGGCCACGCTCGCCACCGGCGCGTCCCCCGTCGCGACGCTCCGGCTGGAGATCACCCCACAGCCCAAATAGCCCGGCACCGGCACGATGAGCATCGCCCGCTCGGGCAGGCGCACGTGCACTCCCTGGGAGACCTTCTTCCCGCCGAACAGCCCTTCCTTGCCCTGGGGGCTCGCCGGCCCGTCCAGCCTCAGCCGCAAGTCAACGACGCGGTGCACGTCGTTGGCGGGAAACAGCCGCCGCACGCCGCCCCGCCCCTCGAGCACGAACTGCCCCCGCTCCAGCATCAGCCGCTCGGCCTGGAACAGCGAGTCGAGCGGCTGCTCACGGTCCCAGGCCACCGACTCGCGCCCTCGCGCGGTGAGCACCCGGGCCAGCGACTCCGCCTCCTCCAGGGTCGAGCGCGAGGCGATGATCCGCGGCCACGCGCCCCCCACCACCTCCCGCACCGCCTCCGGGCTCAGCCTCAGCAGCGATGCCATCTCCCGCAGGTTCTCCGCGGTCGTCGGCTCGGGTCGCATCGCGACGAGAAATCTGCCCTGCTGCGGTAACCCCTTGCGCGAGCTCTCCACCTGGCGCCACCTCCGTTGCCCGAGCCGCGAGCCACCCGGCTGCGCACCTTCAGGCGGTAGTAGCGTAATCCAGCCCACAAACCCGTTCGAGGCCTGCTTCATCGTGGACATTGGGTTGTGCACCGTCAGTCCTGTCTGAGAGCCTGGAACCGGCAAGTGCTGCTACGACTTTGAGCGAAGGCCACCGCCATTCATCCAAAGGGGTTTGCGATGGGACAGCCAATCAAGCGCTGGGGAGCTCTGGCAGGCATGTTCATGCTCCTGTCCGGGCTCGCCGCCTGCGGAGAAGAGCGCCCGCCAGAGGGCAATGGCAACCAGAAGGTGCTGTACATCAAGTATCCCACCTATCTGCCAGCGGCGGGGCTGTGGACGCGCATCGAGATCCCCAACCGGCGCGTCTACCTGCCCGAGGGCGAGCGGCCCAACGCGGACAAGCAGGTGGCCTTCTGGGACTTCGAGGGCGCCACGCTCGAGCTCGACGCCCCGCCGGGCTTCGAGTTCGAGGTCATTCCCGTGAGGGACTCGGACTCGTCGGCGGAGGCGCAGGATTTCCGTACCCGCAATCAAGCGGATGCGGGCTTCATCGTGCGAGTGAAGTGCGGCGCCGTGCCGAACGCCTCGCACGAGCTGTTCGCCTGGGTGCGTGAGGGCGGCCGGGTGCGCTACCACGACACCTTCGACATGACGTGCCACCGCGTCACCCGCCTGGAGGTGGAGGGGCTGGCCGACGGGCGCTACTTCGTGGGCGGCAAGAGCCTGGCGGACATCACCCTCACGGCGCCCTCGGCGCTGGGCTCGGCGCGGGTGTGGGGCGAGGACCTGACCGTCACCGACCGCAGGGGCGCCTTCCGGGTGGACACCTTCCTGCCCAACCCGCACCGCCAGGTGGTGTTGCTCGAGGCGGTGAAGCCGGGCACCGTGCCCGAGCTGGCCTTTCAGAACCTGCTCTACAAGCCCGCCATCGAGGTGGTGCAGGACGACGGCTGGAAGATCGAGCTGGGGCCCGCGCAGCCCAAGTCGGACGGAGGCACCGCGCAGCAGTGGATACTGCCGCTGCTGGCCCGGGGCTCGGACGGCGGCGAGCTGAAGGGGCTCTACGGCTGCGCGTGGAACATCACCCTGCGAGACGGCTCCACCTACGAGGCGACGGGCTGCCAGCCCCGGGAAACCCCTGGCAACCCGTCGCGCGCCTGCGTGACGGCCAACGGCCGCACCGGGTGCCGCGACTACTGAGTCCCTGGCTCAGGCGAAGGCCTGGTTGGCGATCTGCTGGATCGACGTGAAGAAGTTCTCGCCCAGGCGCTTCCGGTTCTCGTCGATCCAGTACTCCAGGTTGGGGTGCTGGGTCATCGCCATGACGTTGATGGCCGGGTCGCGCAGCAGGATGGCGGCCCACTTGCCGTTCACCATCTTCTCGCCGTCCATCTTCACCAGCTCGTCGATGGACAGGTTGGGGAACGGCTCGCCGTCCGTCTCGCCCATCATCTCCAGCATGCGCTGGCCCACCTGCTGCGGCGTCTGGCCCGGGTAGAGCTGCTCGAAGGCGTTCTTCAGCCAGCCGCCCTTCACCGCGTCCTTCACCTGCACGCCGGCCAGGCCCACCTGCCAGTACTTGAACGGATCGCCGTTGGCCTTGAGCCCGTCGGGCGTCTGAGTGGTGGTGTTGATGCCGGCGTTGGCGCCCAGGTTGGAGTAGACGATGGGGTTGGAGCGCTCACCGTTCTCCATGAAGTAGCGCCCGTCGTTCCTGTTGCCCACCGTGGTGGTGCCCTCGCTAAGGCCCCAGAGGATGGCGTCCTTGATCTTCTCGCGGGGCACGCCGAGCGCCTCCAGGCGGGGCGCCACGGTGTCGGCGGCGAAGTCCGCCCAGTACTGGCGCATGCTCGCGGTGTCGCGGGGCGCGTTGGCGATGGCGGCGGCGACGGCCTGCTCGTAGTTCCCCGTGGGGGCCGGCGAGGCGGCGGGCGCGGTCGGAGCGGCGGGCGCGGCGGGCGCGGGGGCTTCGGCCTGCGCGGCCACCGGCGTCTCGACGATGATCATCGCCCCGCGGCGGGAGTTGTCCGAGACGCGGTGCTCCTGGAAGTAGTTGAGCATCGCCTCGGGCGAGAACTTCACCTTCTCGCCGTTCCAGGGATCGTTGATCAGGTAGTTGCCCTGCTCGTCCTTGCCCGTCACCAGGCAGAAGTGGCCCGACATCGCCGCGCCGTTGCGGCCGTCCACGCCGGTGACGTTGTAGTCCCCGTTGGCGATGACCATCTTGCCCTCGGCCAGCGCGGCATCCAGCGCGGACAGGTCCGTGGGGGTGAGCTTCACCGTGGCCTCGGAGCCCATCTGACGCACCATGTCGGCCACGCCGCCCGGCGTGGTGCCGCTGCCCGTGGTGCCGCCCACGCGCATGAACTCCTTGATGAGCTGGGCGTCCGTCTTGCCCTCGCCGTAGCCCAGGGCGCGCGCCACCATGGCCGCCGACGTCGGCCCACAGTTGGCCTTGCCGTTGTCCATGATGTTGCGCTCCATCTTGCTGTCGTACTTGGCGAACTGCTCCCAGCCCTGGGGGAAGAGCTGGTCGATGATGGGCGCCTGGGCGCCGCCGGGAGCCGGGCGGGCCGCCTCCGGGTGGAGGATGCGGAACTCCTCGCTGCTCTGGATGCGGGCGGTGACGTCGCGGGCGAACGTGCTGCTGTTCATGTTCAGCCCGCTGTCCTTCAGCCACTGCTGCTGCTCGGCCACGGTGATGCTGCGGCCCAGGTTGCGCTCGAACTCGGCGCCCACGTGGTTGAGGGCGTTCTTCTCGGGGCTGCCGGACACCATCTTCTGGAAGTAGGTGCGCGCCTCGCGCTCGTTGATGCAGCCGGACTCCTTGGCCTGCTCACACAGCCGGGCGGCCTCGTCGTCGGAGATCTCCCGCCCCAGTTCGTTCTTCCAGATGTCCTTGGCCTCCTTCTGGATGGCCTGGTCCGTCTGCTGCGCGCTGTTGGCCCAGAACTGCTCCGCCTGGGGCGCGGCCGCCACGGTGTTGCGGCGGGGCTGCTGGGCGCGCTGCTGCTGCTGCTGGAAGGAGTCCTTGTCCTCGTAGACGTTGACCCGCTCTTCCACCTCCCACTTCTTGTCTTCCTTCTTGTCGGCCTTGTCCTTCTTGTCGACGTCCTTGTCGCTGTCGACCTTGCTGAAGGAAGAGGAGGACGACGAGGTCTTCGAAGAGATCGAGAACGACATGGGAGCGCTCCGAGCAGGGGGACCCACTGTAGGTGTGGGTGCTACTGAATTATCGCATTCCGTCCGATATGGTTGCGTGCCCCTGGATAACTCGTTGATCTCTCACGGCTTAATAAACCGCGATGGTGGCTGGGGGGCGCTATGACCATTGCGGCCAATTGGTCGCCGTCACGTTCGCGCCTGGCTCCGGACGAAGTCCTCGACCAGCGCCACCTCGTGCGCCTCCAGGCCGAATGCGGCGAACACCAGCGCGTCGATCTCGGGGTCCGGCGTCGGTCCGTACACGTCCCTGGCTCTGCGCTGCTGGAGGCTCAGCCACTGGCGGCGCTCGGCTCGGGGCACGGCGTCCAGGGGACAGGGCATCCTGCGCAGGGACTCGAGGGTGGTGCGCCCACCGCGAATGCCTCCCTGGGGTGAAGCGAAGAACTGCTGGTAGGCCACCAGGGTGGACGACAGGAAGAGGCTCAGCATCCGCAGCGGCTCCGGATCCTTGCCGGAGATTCCCATCTGCCGCGGGGGCACGACGATGAACTGCTCGGAGAAGGCGGCGAAGTTGAGCGCGGCCCCGACGATGACGTGGGGCGGGCGGCAGACACGGAGCGGCTTCAGTCCGCCGCGCACCCGCAGGAAGGCGTTGCTCCGAGCCACCTTGTCGAGCGCGTCCTCGGGGATGCTGTAAATCCGGCCCTCGCCGCGCAGCCGCTCGGTGACGAGGACCGGCTTTCCCACCAGCTCCTCCACGAAGACTTTCTCATCTTGGGACTGCTCGCCGCGAAGCTGAGGGCCCTCGAAGATTTCGCAGTGGTGGCGGTCAAGCCACTCCTGGAGCGTGGGAAAGGAGCGCTCCAGCCGCTCCAGGAGCGCCGCGTCGCGCGGCCCCGCAAAGACCAGAGCCTTCCACTGGGCGGAGGCCACGGTGGCCAGCGCGCTGGAGCGGACCGAGCGGACCTCCGCCCGGTTTACCAGGAGGGAGAGCGCGCGCTCGGGCTGACTCCGCAGCAAGGGCGAGAAGATGCGCGTCTCGTCCTCGGGGGTGACGGGCCGGGGCCGCAGGGTGATGACACAGGCGGCGGTAGCCGCGTTCTCGAACAGCACCTCGGAGAAGCTCGAGAAGTTCGCGACACATGAGAGGTGGAAGGCCCCGGCCAGCGCCTGACGGAAGCGCGGGTTGTCCTTGAAGAGGGAGATGGCCGGCAGCACCAGCCCCACCGCGCCCTCAGGCGCGCACAGTTGAGCGGCCTTCCACGTGAAGGCCTCCGCCACCTGGTTCGAGGCCACGGGGAACGCCTGGGCGTTCTGGCGGATCCAGCTCAGCACGGGCCTGTCCTCGGCACCGGGCCGCTCACCGTTGGCCTGCATCCACGGAGGGTTGCCCACGATCCAGTGGAACTTCCGGTCCGCGAGGGCGGCGAGCGCACGGCCGGAAGCGAAGAAATCCGCGTGCACGATGTTGCGGCCCAGCAGCTCCGGCAGCCGGAACGAGGGCTCTTCCCCGAGGCTCCGGGGCTCCACATAGTCGAGCATCGTCAGCAGCAGACTCGACTGCGCCACCCGGCAGGCGCCTTCGTCCCGATCGACCCCGAAGATGCACCCGGTCAGGAGCCCCTCGAGCTGCGCGGGCGTGATGCGGCCGTGCTCCTCGAGGAAGCGCTCGACGACCCGGCGAAAGCAGTGCACGAGAAAGGAGCCCGCGCCGCAGGACGGATCCAGCACCGTCGTCCGCGAGGTGACCGGGTGCAGCGCCTGGACTTCGCCCAGCACGAACTCGATGAGCAGGGACGGGGTGTAGTAGGCGCCCAGCTTGCGCCCGAGGGCCGTGGAGTGCAGCAGCCGCTGGTAGACGGAAGACAGCGTCTCGACCGGAATGAAGCCGAAGTCGAACAGCGAGGAATCGAGCAGCGCGGTGGAGACCGTCTGGACGTGCTCCTCGCGCACCGAGGTCAGATCGACGGCGAAGCCGCCTCCGTTCCACCAGGACTCAGGGATGTTCCGGTCGCGCAGATACCGTAGGGAGAGGAACCGCCCCATCAGCGCATAGGCGAGCTCCGGGCGGACCCCGTCCTTCTGTAAGCGCCGGGCAAGCTGGTCCAGGTGACTCAGCAGCGTCTGATCCACCCGCTTGGCTGAAGAGGACCGCAGGGCCGGGTCCGCCCAGAGCTGGCCCGAGTCGATGGACGTTGCATGGGCCATCCGAAGCTTCGTCCTCACCTCCGAGAGCGTCCGGGCGGACTCCATCGGTGGAGGCTCGGAAGGCGCCTGGAAGGAGAAGAAGAGCAACACCTCCCGCGGCGTATTCACCAGCAGCAGCGGCACGGCGTTCTGGTTCCACACGGCCTTGTGGATGGCGAGCGCCTGCTCCCGGCCAGCGGCCTCCGTGACGAAGACGACGGGGCACCGGTCCTCCCGGTGCTGGCCCAGGAAGTAGACCCCGCGCAGCGAGCACGCCGAGAGGGCCTTGCGGAACAGATGGGACCGTCGATCTCCGAACCGAAGCGTGTCGGCGGCGACGTAGCCCGGCGACCTCAGGAAGCCCAGCTCGTCCAGGACCGCGTTGAGTTCCATGCCGGGCGCACCCTACCGCGTCCTGAGCCACTGACGGCGGAGGAGCAGCGGCTCCTTCACGGGATCCCACGTGCCACACAGCCAGGGCAGCACCTCGTCCAGGATGGCCTTGTGCACTTCCCTGGCGGCCTGCTCGGGCGGGAGCGGGGGTGG
>DASVVJ010001250.1:0-19708 GCA_036389955.1 Myxococcaceae bacterium | reverse complement strand
TACAGCCGGCCGGGAGACACGATCCTGGACCCGTTCGCGGGGAGCGGCTCCACCCCGGCGGCGGCGATACGGCTGGGGCGGCGGCCGGCGTGTATGGAGATCGAGCCCGAGTGGGCGGAGCGGGTCACCCACCGCCTGCGCAACACCCCCTCTCCCTTCGGGAGAGGGACGGGGTGAGGGTTCCCGCGTCACAAAGCCAGCGCCCGGTAGATTTCCGTCTCGGCCCAGGCCGGAACGCCAGTGGGGCGTGAGGCCCACCAGTTCAACGGAATGGTGCGCCGCTGCCGGGTCTTGCCAGGCAGCTTCCCGTCCGGAATCTGGTTGTTCGCATCCAGCACGCCGTGGGTGAGCTTGCCGTCGAACACCACGAAGCGGTTGGGGCGCGGGGCCACCAGCGTCAGGTCGTCCAGCCTCCGGGGCGCCAGGGAAGGGTTGTCCGGATCCGGAGGCTGCCGCGTCACGGCCAGCGCTCCTCCGCGGGCGCGGTTGAGGAAGAGCACCGAGGACAGGCGCGGGTGCACCAGTTGCCCGGTGCGCAGCGCCAGCCTCTCGTCCCGGTCCTGGTGGAAGTCCACCCGCACGTCCGTGGTGGACATGCGCGACAGCCACCACTCCACCCCGGCGATGCGGCGGCGCCCCACCACCCGCGGACGCAGGGCGAGAATGACCTCCTCCACCACGTTGGTGGGCTCGCCGAAGTCGTACCAGAAGGTCGTTTGATAGGTAGTGCGCAGGCGCTCGGAGCCCAGCGCGCCCACGCGCCGCAGCAGGCGGCGGAACAGGGCCTCGGGCAGAGCACCCTCGAACAGTTGGACGAGTGGTTCCACGGGGAAGAGAGCTTGAGCCGAATGGAAGGTATGCGCCACTCCCATTCGCCGCTAGGCTGCGCCCCGGATGAAGGCACACCAGAAGATGCTCGTGGGGATCGTCGTCGGCACCGCGGCCGGGCTCGTCGCCCACGCGACAGCGGGCAAGGCGGAGTGGCTCACCTGGGTGGTGACCAACCTTACCCAGCCCGCGGGGCAGATCTTCATCCGCCTGCTGCTCATGATGGTGGTGCCGCTGCTCTTCTCCGCCCTCGTCATCGGCGTGTGTGAGCTGGACCTGAAACAGATTGGCCGGCTGGGCGCCAAAACGCTGGGCTACACCGTGGTCTTCTCCGGGCTCGCCGTGCTCCTGGGCCTGCTGCTGGTCAACGTCATCCAGCCCGGCGCCGGCTTCAGCGAGGAGGTCCGCGCCGCCGCCAAGGACAACCCCGCGGCGATGAAGGCCGCGCCCACCCCGTCCGGCACCTCGCCCGCCTCGCTCATCGTCGGCATGGTGCCCAACAACCCCATCAAGACCGCCGCGGACGGGGACATGATTGGGCTCATCGTCTTCTCCCTCATCTTTGGCGCTGGGCTGGCCCTCACCCAGTCCCCCGGGGCCGTGCGGCTGCGGGAGACGATCCAGGGGCTCTATGACGTGATGATGCGCCTCATCGACGGGGTGCTGAAGCTGGCGCCCTTCGGTGTGGCCGCGCTGCTGTTCTCCGTGATGGCGCAGATGGGCCTCGAGGTGCTGCAGCACGTCGTCAAATACGTGGCCGTGGTGCTGCTGGCGCTGGGCCTGCACATGTTCGGCGTGTACTCGCTGTCCGTGCGCTTGCTGAGCCGGCGCAACCCGGTGGTCTTCTTCCGGGACATCCGCCTGGCCATGGTCACCGCCTTCTCCACCGCGTCCTCCAGCGCCACGCTGCCCACCGCGCTCAAGGTCGCCGAGGAGAACCTCAAGCTGCCGCGCCACGTGTCCCGCTTCGTCCTCACCGCCGGCGCCGCCATGAACCAGAACGGCACCGCTCTGTTCGAGGGCGTCACCGTGCTCTTCCTCGCCCAGGTGTACGGCGTGCCCCTGAGCCTGGGAGACCAGGCCGTCATCATGTTCATCTGCGTGCTGGCCGGGATTGGCACTGCCGGGGTGCCCGCGGGCTCGCTGCCCGTCATCCTCATGATTCTGGGGCTGTTCAAGATTCCCACCGAGGGCATTGGCCTGGTGCTCGGCGTGGACCGCTTCCTGGACATGTGCCGCACCACCCTCAACGTCAGCGGGGATCTGGCCGCCGCCCTCTATGTCGCGCGCGGTGAGCCGGATGACCCGGAGGCGGCGGCTGCTCCCGCCGTGGACGCCTGAACCTGCGTCGGCGCTCGCCTGCTCGCAGGCTGAACAACCGTCCTGACAGGGGCCCGAGCTGACTGCTCGGTGCGGCTTGGTGCCTGCCCAAGCGCGGGCACGCTCGCCATTTTACGGATGCATGCAGTCCCATCGCTGTACTCACCCGAGGAACCGCTTCATGAAAATCGGCAAGGATCGAGTCGTCGAGCTGGAGTACAGCCTGCACCTGGGGGACGGTCAGGTCATCGACTCCAGTGAGCCGGGCAAGCCGCTCTCCTATCTGCACGGCCGTGGGCAGATTGTCCCCGGCCTGGAGGGTGCCCTCGAGGGCCTGGACGTTGGTGAGGCCAAGAAGGTCGTCGTCGCTCCTGCCCAGGGTTATGGCGAGCATGACGCCCGGGGACTCCAGGAGGTCCCGCGCACCATGTTCCCCGCCAATGCCGAGCTGAGCCCCGGCATGCGGCTGGCCGCGCAGACTGACGGCGGTGAGGTCATCCCCATCGGCATTCACGAGGTGAAGGGTCAGACGGTCATCGTCGATCTCAACCACCCGCTGGCCGGCAAGACGCTGCACTTCGACGTCACCGTGCGGGGAGTCCGCGACGCCACCGCCGAGGAGCTCACCCACGGCCATGCGCACGGCCCCGAGGGCCACGAGCACGGATAGTCCGGGTCCGCGCACAGGACTTCGTGAGTGGGGGGCCGTTGAACTATCGTCTCGGCCCTCATGAGCCAGCCTGTCTCCCATACCCCGCAGGTTCCCTCCTCGCCGCCGGGCGCCAGTCCCTCGCCCGTGACGGACCCCGAGCGCTACTGGCTGGAGAACGTCTACCAGGGGGGCGTGCGCCAGCTCACCGTGCGCGCCATCATCTCCGGCATGCTCATCGGCGGGGTGATGTGCCTGTCGAACCTCTACGTCATCCTCAAGATGGGGTGGAGCATGGGGGTGACCATCACCTCGTGCATCCTGGCCTACACCGTGTTTGGCATTCTGCGCGGGCTGAGGCTGGTGAAGGACGACTTCACCCCGCTGGAGAACAACGCCATGGGCTCGGTGGCCTCCGCCGCCGGGTACATGACGGGCGGCGGCAACATGATTGCCGTGCCCGCCGTGCTGATGCTCACCGGCACCATGCCCAGCCCCGGCTGGCTCGTGGTGTGGTTCACCGTCGTCGCCGCCCTGGGCGTGGTCGCCGCCATCCCCATCAAGCGCCAGCTCATCAACATCGAGGCGCTGCCGTTCCCCACGGGCACCGCCACCGCCGAGACGATCAACGCGCTCCATGGCCACGGAGAGGTGGCGCGCCAGAAGGCGAAGCTGCTGGGCATCGCCGGGCTCATCGGGGCTGTCATCGCCCTGGCCCGCGACGCGAAGAGCGCGTGGATGGAGGTCACCCTGCCGGCGTGGGCGCGGCTGCCCTTCCTGCCCTCCGAGTGGAGCTTGCCGTTCAGCATGCGGGGACGTGCCGCCGGGGATTGGACGCTGTCGGTGCAGCCCAGCCTGCTGCTGGTGGGCGCCGGGGCGCTGATGAGCTGGAAGACGGGCTGGTCCATGCTGCTGGGCGCGGTGCTCGCCTACGGCTTCCTGGCGCCCGCCATGGTGGACGCGGGCGTCATCACCACCATCTCCTATAAGGGCCTCAACAGCTTCCTGCTGTGGACGGGCGCGGCGCTCCTCATCACCTCGGGCCTGCTGTCCTTCGCCTTCGAGTGGCGCAGCGTGGCGCGCTCGTTCCGCTCGCTCTCGGGGCTGTTCGGGAAGAAGGGCGATGCCCCGGCGGATCCGCTGGCCGGTGTGGAGTGCCCTCCCACGTGGTTCCCCATCGGCTTCGCCGTGCTGGGGCCCATGGTGGTGGGGCTGATGGCCTACCTGTTCCACATCCCCGTGTGGGCCGGCGTCATCGCGCTGCCGCTCGCGGTGATGATGGGCATCATCGCCTCGCGCGTCACGGGCGAGACGGACAACACGCCCACCAAGGCGCTGGGGCCGGTGACGCAGTTCATCTACGGCGGCCTGGTGCCGGGCAACATCACCGCCAACCTGATGGCCGCCAATGCCACCGGCGGCGTGGGCCTGCACTCGGCGGACCTGCTCACGGACCTGAAGTCCGGGTGGCTCTTGGGCGCCAACCCCCGGCAGCAGTTTTTCGGCCAGCTGTTCGGCGTGGTGGCCGGGGCCATGGTGGTGGTGCCGGCGTTCACCCTGATCATCGATGACCCGGCGATGCTGGGCTCCAAGGACTTCCCGGCGCCGGCCTCGCTGGTGTGGGCGGGCGTGGCGGAGATGCTCTCGAAGGGAGTGGACTCGCTGCACATGACGGCGCGCATCTCGGCGCTGTGCGGCGGGGTGCTGGGCATCGCGCTGGTGCTGCTGGAGCGCTGGGCTCCCAAGGGCATGAAGCGCTTCATCCCGTCCGCCGCGGGCTTCGGGCTGGCCATCGTGCTGCCGGCCGCCAACTCGTTCAGCTTCTTCCTGGGCGCGGCCATGGCCGAGCTGATGCGGCGCCGCATGCCCAAGCTGGCCGAGGCCGCCGTGTTGCCCGTGGGCTCGGGCTTCATCGCGGGCGAGAGCCTCATGGGCATCGCCGTGGCCATGCTCAAGGCCTTCAAGCTGATGCCCAAGTAACCAAGGTGCTGCGCTCGCTGGCGGAGCAGCGCATCGCCGAGGTGCGGCGCCTCGAGAGGGAGGCAGCGCCCTCGGGCCGTGGGTAACCGCGGCCCTGGGTGCTGTCAGGAACGGCCGGGCGGGCGGCGGCGCAGGCCGCCGGGCACGTCCGAGCCGTCCGGGGGAGGCGTCGGCTTGGTGCCCCGCTGCTTGAGGGTCCAGTAGCGCTGCTGGAGCTGGAGGTTCAGCGGGTTGTTCGTCAGCGCCTTCTCGTACTCCGCCAGCGCCAGCTCCATCTTTCCCTGGGACTCCCAGGCCGCGGCGGTGGTGGCGTGGATGCGCTCCTTGGCCTCTGCTCCCGGGTGCGCCTGGAGGAAGCGCGCCCGCAGGGAGTCGATCTCGGTGGCCGTCATGCCACTGGAGATGCAGCGCGCCACGCCCGGGTAGTTGCCGCGCCACGCGTCGTGCTCGATGCGGTTCCTGGGCAGGCTCAGCGTCTCGGCGGCCTTCTCCACCCGCGTGCGCATCTCGCTCAGGTTCTTCGCCTGTCGCGCCGACAGCGGCCGCGAGGCGATGTTCTCCAGCGCGTTCAGCGCTGCCCGCGCGTGCTGGCGGATGTCATCGAACGTGGCGTTCTGCGGCAGGGACAGCAGCACGTACGGATCGGTGTTCATGCGCTGCTGCAGCATCGCCAGCAGCGACTCGGCCTGCGGATCATCGTTCGTGGCGGCCTTGGGCGCCGCTGCCTGGGGGCTCTGCCCCTGAGCCATCCGGGAGAGCACCTCGCGCGCCTCGGGGGAGATGTCGACGAACTGGACGGCGAACCCGGCGTTCATTCCCCACTGGGACGCCTGGGCCAGCGGCACGTGGCGCACCACCTCGCCGGTGAAGGCCAAGTTGCGGCTGGGCAGCTCCAGGGTGAGCGACAGGCGGGTGCGCAGCGGGGGCAGCGCCCCGTCGGTGCACAGGAACACGCCCGCCCGGGACAGATCCGTGCACGCCAGCCGCACGGGCTCGGAGGTGGGGGTCAGCCTCAGCCGGGCCAGCACCCCAATCGCCTGAATGGCGCCCGAGGCCTTCGCGGCCGGGGGAGCGGGGGCCGGCGCGGGCGCGGTGGGCAGGCTGCCCATCATCGTGTCCGACGAGGCCAGCACGGGCCCCGGGTTCACCGGACGCAGCGGCGTCTGGGGAATCGGAGTGGGCGGCGGCGGGGCCTGGCCCGCGAGCGCCTGCTCCAGCGCGGAGCGCATGTCGGCCGCGCTGCGGAACCGGTCATCCGCGCGCTTGGCCATGGCGCGCATGACGACCTGCGAGAGCGCCGCCGGCACTGAAGGGTTCACCTCGCGTGGCGCCGCCGGCATCTCCTGCAGGTGCGCGTGCAGCAGGCTGCCCAGCCCGCCCTTGGCGAACGGCGTGCGCCCGGTGAGCAGCTCGTAGGCGATGATGCCCAGCGCATACAGGTCCGTTCGCCCATCCGACACCTTGCCGGACCACTGCTCGGGGGCCATGTACTCGGGCGTGCCGATGATGGTGCCCAGCGACGTCTGCCCGCTGGGGACCGAGCCGTCGAAGAGCTTGGCGATGCCGAAGTCGAGCACCTTGACGAAGTGCGGGGTGCGATCGTGCCGCACCAGGAAGATGTTCTCCGGCTTCAGGTCCCGGTGCACCACGCCGTTGACGTGGGCCGCCTGCAGCGCGTCACACACCTGGGTGAGGATGGGTACCACCACCGCGGGCGGCTGGGGGCTGCCCGTCATCGAGGACAGCGGGCTGCCCTCCAGATACTCCATGACCAGGTAGTGCCGCCTCGGCGGCAGCAGGTTCATGTCGAAGATGTTGATGATGTTTTCGTGGCCGATCAGGTTCACGGCGCGCGCCTCGGCCAGGAAGCGCTGGACCAGGGCCTCGTTCGAGGCGAAGTGGTCATGCAGGAACTTCACCGCCACCTTCGAGCCGATGAGCGTGTGCTCACCCAGGTACACGGTGCCCATGCCGCCACCGCCCAGCTTGCGCACCAGCCGGAAGCTGCCCACCACCGAACCGATGAGCGCGTCCTTCACCTCGGTGGGCGCGGGCTTGGCGGGCGGCGCAACCTCGGGCAGAGGCTGGGACTTGGGCGCCGCCCACCACTGCTCGGATTCCTCCCCGCCCGGACGCAGGCTGGTGGGCGACAGCGGCTCGTGGGGGGCGGAAGCGGGGGTTCCCATGAACGCAGTCCGCTCAGACCGCTCCGCGGACTGGGGCTCCGGAGCCTGGGCGCCATCCGGCGGCTTGGAGGAACTGGGATCCACGGCCTAAGTCAGTCCTTCCCCCTGAACGGTGGAGTGAGCAACGGTGTGCAGATGACGTGCGCACGGGAACCGGGTGCGCTCACACTCCCCAGTGTCACCGCGATTTTTCTCCGTCTTCGAGAGAAAGAAAAGCACGAACGCAAATCTTTCGTGGGGGTGTAGGCCGTTCAACCCCGCGGGGGTACCCTTTCGGGTAGTTGGCGCAGCAGATTCAGCAGCCGCAGGGACGAGGCGAGTCCGCCCTGAACCACCCAGGGATCAATGCGGTCTCCACCGTTGGTGAACTGGGGCGAGAGGACGAACACGCGCACCCGGGCGCGGCGCATCAGGCCGTGGAAGCGCGCGGCCCGCAGCAGGCCGCGGCTGACGCGGAGCTGGGGTGCGGGCTGGAAGAAGTCCAGATCCAGCGAGACCCAGTCGGCCTCGGCCGCGCCGGGCTGTTCGAGCACGTGGTGCCAGCCGAGCCGCTCGGAGTCCAGCGTCGAGGGCACCAGGCAGGAGACGCCCACGTCCCGGCCGCTCATCGTCGCGGTGCGCGAGGCGACGCCGGTGGTGAAGAAGACGTCCTGCTCGAGCAGGAGCGAGTCCCCGGTGTGGGGCCGCTTGAGCCCTTCGAGGAGCTTCCACCAGGTGGCGGCCTGCGGAGGCGTGCGGGCCTCGAGGTAGCTGTCCTTGCACCAGTCCGAGTGCCGGTCCGCGTGGAAGAGGGCGCGCGGCAGCTCTCCGGTGGTGCGGTAGTGGTAGAGCGCCACATCGAGCATGTGGTGATCGCGCAGCACGTAGTCGGTCTGCCCCGCGGGGCCGCGCAGCACCAGCACGGTGCCCCGGAGCACGGTGTCGAGGTCCTCGCGGCGCAGCGGGCCCTGGCGGCTGGACTCGGTGAAGGTGAGCTGCTGGCCCGCGTAGGGCTGCTCGCCTGCTTCACCCACCACATCCTCGGGGCCGGACCAGCGGTACATCTTGCGCTCGAAGCGCTCGGCCTCGCCATCCTCGAGCACCTCGCGGGCCACGTCGCGGATGTCCCGGCGCTCGCCAGAAGGAGGCAGGGCAGGGGTGAAGCAGCCTGGCGCTCCCGAGGCCGTCACCGCGCGGAGCTGAAACGCGTACGCGGCATCGGTGGGCCGCTTCCAGTCGGAATACCGGACGAGCACGTGCGCCTTTCTCAGAGGGGTCGAGTGTCTTGAACAGCCAGCGCCCGGTGAAAATGCCACCCTGGCAGGTTGGATGCCTCACTTTCCTTTCGTGAGCTCCGTGGCCAGGAAGGAGCCCGCCTCGGCCAGGCCCGCGGCCATCATCTTCCGGCCCTGCTCGGTCTCCATGACGCGCCGCGCGGCATCGCCGGCGGTGCCGATCTCCAGGTCCAGCAGCATCATGAAGGCGCTCCAGGAGGGGTTGGTCTCCAGCACGGCCTTGCCGTAGCGCAGGGGGCGGTCCTGGAGCGTGGTGGCCACCTTCTCCAGCAGCTTCTCCTCGTCCAGCCGCTTCACCCGGCCCTTCATCGCCTCCCAGGTGGCCGTCAGCAGGTCCTCCCAGATGCGGCCGGCCAGCGCGCGCGTCAGCCGCAGCCCGGCTTCTTCTTCGTCGATCTGGTGCGCCTGGGCGTAGGTGGGCACCAGCCGGTTCACCAGTACGGGGCGGGTGGCCAGGTGGCCCAATCTAGGTGGATATCTCACCAGACTATTGTGCTCCGCATCCGGGCGGGACGCACGTGCTTCCTGGCGGGCTGCGGTGGGACGGGCCACGTAGGGGGCCGGACGGAGCACGTGCCAGGTCGTCGGAGAGGGGCCGGACAGCCGGCCGCGCGCTCGAAGGAATGTCAGACCTGAACGGTAGTCTCTCTTCATTCCCGCAACGGCAAGGAAGGGTCGAACGATGGCTGAAATCCGTGAGAATCCGTGCGTCTCGGTCAACAAGCTGGGCCAGTACCTGACGGCGACGCCCGCGCTGCGCAAGCGCATCATTCACGCCCAGAAGAACCCGTGTGATCCGCAGTACCTGCGTTACCCCGAGGCCGCGCAGGCCATCGTCGAGTTCCTCTGCGGAGGCCGCGACGAGGTGATTCTGCGCTACCACCAGCGGCGGCTGCTCAACGCGGCGCCGGAGTCGGACTTCGACGCGCACCGCATGGCACTGTGCGCCGAGGCGCTGCAGCACTTCCTGGCGTCCTCCAACGAGCTGGCGCTGACGAACGCGGTGGCGAGCCCCGCGGGTCCGGAGCTTCCCGCGCTCGAGATGGCGGGGGTCACCATCAACGTGCGGCCGGAGATCATCCTGCGCAGCGTGGATCGCCAGGGGCAGATGCGCTCGGGCTTGCTGAAGCTGTACTTCGCCAAGCACAAGCCGCTGAACGAGCAGGCGGGGCAGTACATCACCACGGTGCTGCAGCGTTACGCGGAGCAGCACCTGACGCAGCGTGGGCCGGTGGATCACCGCCTGGTGCGGGTGTTCGACGTGTTCGCGGGCAAGGTGTTCGTGGCGCCCAAGGCGCAGCAGCGCCGGTGGGGTGACTTGCAGCTGGCGTGCGAGGAGATCTCCGCGCTCTGGCCGATGAACTGATAGGGCAGTGACCAGGAGGCCCTCGTGGGAACGTTCGCACGGAACGTCCCGCGAGGGCCTTCTGCTTTGCGGGCTACCAGCGCCGGACAATGCAGAGGGGGCCCGGGGGCGACGCTTGGCACAGACCTGTCCAACAGTTGGCCAGGTTCAGGCAGCCCGAGGCCCCGGCGGAGCTGCTCACAAACCTGTCCAACAGTTGGCCAGGTTCGTCCGGAGCGGAGCCGGGGCGGGGCTGGAAACTTGCGCGGCTACGGCGATGTAGCACCCTGTGCGCATGCTCCCATCCCGCCCTGTTCGCAGCGTTCGCCGTCTCTCTCTTCTGTTGGGAAACCGTGTGCCTGGCAGCACCGCGGATGTCTCCGCGGGAGGCTTCAGCCTCGAGGGGCCCTATGTCTTCGTGCCCGGCTCGGTGCTGCATGGCACCTTCGAGGTAGCTGGCCGCGAGCTCCCCTTCCGGGGCGAGGTGGTCTGGGCCCAGGCGACCACCGAGCCTCAGGCCCCGAGCCGCATGGGCGTGCGGTTCACCGAGGTGGGCTCGGAGACGCTGGGCCTGATTCAGGCGTAGGCGCCTGGGCGAGTGCCGTCCGTGCCTACCGGTGCGCTGGCGCGCGGAACCACTGCACCGGGTCCAGCACAGTGGGCAGGCGCAGCGCGAAGGCGCCATCGCCCACCAGGGCCTGCACGCCCACGAGCACCAGCAGCAGCGCCGGGAACTCCCAGCCTCCGCCAGACGAGGTGAAGTAGAAGCCGGCGTTCCAGTGCGTCGCGATGGCCCCGAGCAGAATGGGGACCAGGCCCAGGGCCACCAGGCGCGTGTGGACGCCGAGCACCAGGAGCAGGCCACCTCCCAGCTCCGCGAAGGCCACGGGCCAGGCGGTCCAGGCGGGGAAGCCGTTGGCCGCGAAGAAGCCGGCGGTGCCCTCCAGGCCGAAAACTCCGAACTTCAGGTAGGCGTGGGCCAGCATGATGATGCCCAGCGACATGCGCAGCAGGGTGGCGCCATAAGCAGCGGTCTTCATAGGGTGCTCCTTGTCGAGGAGGGCGGCCTTGATGGCCGCACCTTCCAAGGCTCAAGGTACGGGTGAGGCCCGCCGCGCACTACGCCCGCGGACCGCAAGGACTGTTCACCCAGGAGAACAATCGATGCCGGCCTCGGCGGACGACGTAGTCTCGATGGTGTTCTTCGCGCGTGTCGTCGAGAGCCAGTCCTTCTCGGGCGCCGCCACGCGGATGGGGCTCTCCAAGTCCGCGGTGAGCAACCGCATCTCCCGGCTGGAGGAGCGGCTGGGTACCCGGCTGCTCAACCGCACCACGCGGCGGCTGAGCCTCACGGAGGCGGGGCTGGAGTTCTACAAGCGCTGCGCACGCCTGGCCGCCGAGGCGGACGAGGCCACGGAGTCCGTCAGCGGCCTGAGCCATGCCGTGCAGGGCACGCTGCGAGTGAACGCGCCCGTCGTGTTCGCCACCACGCACCTGGCGCCCGCGCTCCCGGGCTTCCTGGAGAGCTACCCGTCTCTGCGCGTGGAACTCACCGTGGACGATCACTTCATCGACGTGGCCCACGGGGGGTACGACGTCGTCGTGCGCGTGGCCAGTACCGCGCGGATGAAGGACTCGAGCGCCGCCGCGCGCAAGCTCGCCACGGACCGGATGGTGGTGTGCGGCTCACCCGCGTACTTCGCGCGGATGGAGCGGCCCCGGACGCCCGAGGAATTGCTGCGTCACCATTGTCTGCGCTACGCGAACAATGCCCTGCACGAGGAGTGGCTCTTCGGGCCTCCGGGAAAGACGGCGGCCGTGCCGGTGACGGGGCCCTTTGCGACCAACAGCGGCATGGTGCTGCGCAGCGCGGCCCTGGCGGGCCTGGGCGTGGCCATCCTGCCCCGATTCATGGTGGCGGACGTGCTCGCCAGCGGTGCCCTGGAGCTGGTGCTCGAGGACGTGCGCTGGCCCGACCTGGGCATCTACGCGCTGACGCCCGCGCGGCGGCAGGCCCCGGCCAAGGTCCGGGCCTTCATCGACTTCCTCGCCGCGCACTTCCGCAGGGGGCTCGACGGCCCCCCGGTGCAACGTCCGTAGCGGGGACGGCGTGTCAGTTCCGCAGGCCGGGAGCTTCCTGGCCCGTGCGCGCCACGTACTCCGTGTAGCCGCCGCCGTACTGGCGCACGCCCTCGGGCGACACTTCCAGCACCCGGTTGGACAGCGCCGCCAGGAAGTGCCGGTCGTGGCTGACGAAGAGCATGGTGCCCTCGTAGTTGGCCAGCGCCGTGATGAGCATCTGCTTGGTGGCCATGTCCAGGTGGTTGGTGGGCTCGTCCAGCACCAGGAAGTTCGGCGGATCGTAGAGCATCTGCGCCAGCACCAGCCGCGCCTTCTCGCCTCCGGAGAGCACCCGGCACTTCTTCTCCACCTCGTCGCCCGAGAAGCCGAAGCACCCGGCCAGCGCCCGCAGCGAGCCTTGCGAGGCCCGCGGGAAGCGGTCCACCAGCGAGTCGAACACCGTCAGCTCCGGCTTGAGCACCTCCATGGCGTGCTGGGCGAAGTAGCCCATCTTCACGCTGGAGCCCACCGTCACCTCGCCGTCATCCGGCCGCGACTCGCCGGCAATGAGCTTGAGCAGCGTGGACTTGCCCGCGCCGTTCACGCCCATCACGCACCAGCGCTCGCCGCGGCGCACCAGGAAGTCCAGCCCGTCGTAGATGCGGCGCTTGCCGTAGCCCTTCACCACCTGCTGCAGCTTGGCCACGTCGTCGCCCGAGCGCGGCGGCGGCTGGAAGTCGAACAGCAGCGTCTGCCGGCGCTTGGGCGGCTCCACCTTCTCGATCTTCTCCAGCTTCTTCACCCGGCTCTGCACCTGGGCCGCGTGCGAGGCACGCGCCTTGAAGCGCTCGATGAACTTCAGCTCCTTGGCCAGCATCGCCTGCTGACGCTCGAACTGCGCCTGCTGCTGGCGCTCGAGCTGGGCGCGCTGCCGCTCGTAGAAGTCGTAGTTGCCCGAGTACGTTGTCAGGTTGCCGCCGTCGATCTCGATGATCTTCGTCACCACCCGGTTCATGAACTCCCGGTCGTGGCTCGTCATCAGCAGCGCTCCCTCATAGCCCTTGAGGAAGGTCTCCAGCCAGATGAGCGACTCGATGTCCAGGTGGTTGCTGGGCTCGTCCAGCAGCATCGCGTCCGGGCGCATCAAGAGGATGCGGGCCAGCGCCACGCGCATCTTCCAACCGCCGCTCAGCGCTCCCACGTCCCCGTCCATCATGTCCTGAGAGAAGCCCAGGCCCGCGAGGATCTCCCGGGCGCGGCCCTCCAGCGCGTAGCCGCCCAGCTCCTCGTAGCGGCCCTGCACCACGCCAAAGCGCTCGATGAGCTTGTCCATCTCATCCATGCGCTCGGGGTCCGCCATGGCGGCCTCCAGCTCCTTGAGCTCGGCGGCCACCTTGGCCACCGGGCCGGCTCCCTCCATGGTAGCGGCCACGGCGCTCATGCCGGACATCTCGCCCACGTCCTGGTCGAAGTAGCCGATGGTCACGCCCTTATCGACCGAGACCTGGCCTTCGTCCGGGTGCTCCTGCTGCATGACCATGCGGAAGAGGGTGGACTTGCCCGCACCGTTGGGCCCCACCAGGCCGATTTTCTCGCCCCGGTTGAGCTGGGCGGAGGCTTCGATGAAGAGGATCTGCTGGCCGTGCTGCTTGCCGATGTTGTCGAGCCGGATCATGGTGCTTCCTGGAAAGAGGCGCGCCTACCTAGCATAGGGTCCCTGGCGCTGGGGACGGCATGAAACCCCTGGGAGCGCCCAACGCTTCCCCCCAGCCACCAGGCGGGCCACCGCCCCTGCCTCAGCCCCCCTGCAATCGCTGCCCCGCCTGGTCGTAGAGTGTCCCACCGGGAGAGGGCCCCTCTTGGATACGCTGCTGGAAGACATCCGCTTCGCTGCCCGGATTCTGCGGAAAAATCCGGGGTTTACGGCCGTGGCCATCCTCACGCTGACGTTGGCCATTGGAGCCAACACGGCCATCTTCAGCGTGGTGAACGGGGTGCTGCTCAGGCCGCTGCCCTTCCCGGAGCCCGAGCGGCTCTTCTTCGTGGTGCGCCAGGAGCCCAGCCGGGACACCGCGCCCCTGTCCATGCCGCAGTACCTGTTCCTGGCCAGCCAACCGCAGCCGTTCTCGCGGTTGATGGCCTACCCGGTGGTCAACAGCGGCTTCAACCTCCGTGGAGAAGGGCTGCCGGAGCGGGTGCTGGGGGCCTCGGTGACGCAGCCGTTCTTCGGGGTGCTCGGTGTTCCTCCCGCGCTCGGCCGGGACTTCCTGCCCGAGGAGGATCGGGTGGGCGGGCCTCGCGTGGTGGTGCTGGGGCATGACCTGTGGCAACAGCGCTTCTCGGGCCGCGCGGACATTCTGGGCCAGACGCTGATCCTCAACAGCGAGCCGCACACCGTCGTCGGCGTGGCGCCGCCCGGCTTCAACTTCCCGCCGCAGGCGCAGCTGTGGACACCCCTTCAGCTCGATCCAGCGACGAGGGACACGACGCACTACCTCACCGTGGTGGGCCGACTGCAGCCCGGAGTGGACCCGGCGCAGGTGAGTGCCCGGCTCAAGGCGCAGACGGAGCAGCTGCTCGCGCTCGACCCCCGCGCGCTGCTGCCGGAGAACCAGTTGAGTGCCATGGAGCTGAAGACCCTGGCAACGCGGGCCACGCGGCCGGCGCTTCTGGTGCTGCTGGGGGCGGTGGGCGTGGTGCTGCTCATTGCCTGCGTGAACCTGGCCAACCTGCAGATTGCCCGCGCCACCACCCGGGAGCGGGAGCTGGCCTTGCGCACCGCGCTGGGGGCCAGCCCGGGCCGCCTGGCGCGCCAGCTGCTCACCGAGAGTGTCCTGCTCTCGGGGACCGGGGGCCTGCTGGGGCTGGTGCTGGCCAGGGTCTCGCTGCCCGCGCTGCTCGCTTTGGCACCCGGGGGCATTCCTTCACGGAGTGACATCGGCGTCGATGGAGCGGTGCTGGCGTTCACCTTCGGCGTGTCGGTGTTCGCGGGGCTGCTCTTCGGAGTGCTGCCGGCGTGGCAGGCCTCGCGCCTGGAGCCCCGGGGCGCGCTGCAGGTCAGCGCGTTGAATGCCACCACCGGAGTGAAGGGGAGGCTGACGCGCAAGCTGCTGGTGGTGAGCGAGGTGGCGCTCTCGGTGGTCCTGCTCATTGGCGCCGCGCTGCTGGCGAAGAGCTTCGCTCTGCTGAGGGAGGTGAGCCCCGGGATGGACACCCGTGGGGTGCTGACGATGAAGCTCGCGCTCCCCGAGGGGCGCTATGCCCGGCCCGAACAGCTCGAGGCCTTCACGCAGCGGGTGGTGGAGCGCGTGCGGAGCCTCCCAGGAGTCGAGGCGGCGGGGTTCGCGTTGACGCTCCCGTTCGAGACGGGACCCCGGCTGGATATGAGCGCTCCGGATGGGGCGCTGGGAGAGGGTTGGCCACAAGACATGAGGCTGGTGCACTACCGGCCGGTGACGCGCGGTTATTTCGAAGCGTTGAAGATCGGGTTGGTGCGCGGCCGGCTGGTGGATGATCTGGATCGGCAGGCCAGTGCCCCGGTCGCGGTCATCAACGAGACCGCGGCACGTCTCTACTTTGCCGGCAAGGAGCCCCTCGGGCAGCGCGTCCTGCTGGGGCGCGCCATCCCATTCCTGACGGAGAAGGCTCCCCGGGAGATCATCGGTGTGGTGCGGGATGTGCCTGAGCAGGGCATGCGCAACGGGCCACCGCCCATCCTCTACATTCCCCTGGGGCAGATCTCTCCCACGCTTCACGCCCGCTTCATCCGGCTGGCACCCCAGCGCCTGGTCATCCGGGCTCCAGGTGCCCCCCCAAGGCTCTTCGAGGACATTCAGCGCGAGGTGCTGGCGGTGGACGCGCAGCAGTCCGTGGAGCTGGGCGAGACGATGGAAGAGCTCGTCTCCCGCCAGTTGGCCCCGGAGCGCTTCAGCACGCTGCTGATGGGGTTGATGGCGGGGCTGGCGCTGGGGCTGGCCGCCATCGGTGTCTACGGCGTGCTGTCCTATATGGTGAGCCAGCGGGCCCGGGAGCTGGCGGTGCGCATGGCGCTGGGGGCCACGCGGGCTCAGGTGGTGTGGCTGGTGGTGCGCCAGGGCCTGGTTCCGGTGGGAGCCGGCATGGTCCTGGGGGTAGCGGGAGCCCTGGGGCTGACGCGGCTGCTGGCGCAATTGCTGTACTCGGTCAGCCCCCTGGATGCGTCAGCGTTCATCGCGGCGCTGGGTGTGTTGCTGGCAGTGGCGCTGACGGCCACGTTGCTGCCCGCCGTGCGGGCCTCGCGCGTGGACATCATGGAGACGCTGCGGACCGAGTAGCGGAGGGGCTCAGCCGCCGCTGACGAGCGTCTGGAGTTCCTGCCAGCGGCTGTAGAGCCGGTCCACCTCGGAGGACGCGGTCTCGAGCTCCTTCTGGATCTCCGGCACCTTCGTCGGGCTGCTGTAGATGGCCGGGTCCGCCAGCTTCGCCTCCAGCTCCGCCTTGCGCGTCTCCGCCGCCTCGATCGCCGCTTCCATCCCGTCCAGCTCCCGCTGCTCCTTGTACGAGAGCTTTCCCGGCTTGCGCGCCGACTTGGGCGCCTCGGCCTGGGGAGGGGGAGGGGAGTCCTTCTTCGGCGTGGACGTGGACGCGGGGGCGGGCTCCTTCGCCGCCTCCGCCTGGTCCTTCAGGCGCCGGTACATCGCGTAGTTGCCTTCGTACCGGGTGACCTGGCCCTCACCCTCGAAGGCCAGGATGGACGTGGCCACCTTGTCCAGGAAGTACCGGTCGTGCGTCACCAGCAGCACGCTGCCCGTGAAGCCCAGCAGCAGCCCCTCCAGGATGTTCAGCGTGACGATGTCCAGGTCGTTGGTGGGCTCGTCCAGCACCAGCACGTTGGAGCCTTCCAGGAACAGCCGCGCCAGCAGCAACCGGTTGCGCTCGCCTCCCGACAGCGCCTTCACCTTCTGGCGCTGCATCGGCACCGGGAAGAGCAGATCGTCCAGGTAGTCGCGCAGCGCGATCTTGTTCCCGCCGATCTCCACCCAGTCCTCGCCGTGCGAGGCCGCCTCGTACACCGTTTGCTCCGGATCCAACGCCGCCCGGGCCTGATCGTAGTAGGCCACCTTGGTGTTCTTGCCGATGACGAGCTTGCCGCCGTCCGGCTCCAGCTCGCCCAGCAGCACCCGCAGGAACGTCGTCTTGCCCACGCCGTTGGGGCCCACCAGCCCCACGCGCTCGCCGCGCTGCAGCCGGAAGTCCACCGACTTCAGCACCCGCCGCTCGCCGAAGGACTTGTGCACCCCTTCCGCCTCGATGACGGTGTGCCCCAGCCGGGGCGCCGCCATCACCTGCAGCGCCGCCACCTTGGGCCGCTCGAAGCCCTTCTCCGCCATCAGCTTGCGCGCCCGCTCGATGCGCGCCTTGCTCTTGGTGCGCCGCGCCTCGGGGCCTCGCCGCAGCCACGCCACTTCCTGGGAGATCCACCGCTCGCGCTTGTGCTGGGCCACGGTGGCCTGCTCCTGCGCCACCAGCTTCTGCTCGACGTAGGCCTCGTAATTGCCAGGGTAGGAGATGACGCCCTCCCCAGGCTGAATCTCGACGATCCGATCCACCAGCCCATCCAGGAAGTAGCGATCGTGTGTCACCAGCAAGAGCGAGCCGGGCAGCTTGTCCAGCTCCTCCTCCAGCCAGTCCACGGTGTCCGCGTCCAGGTGGTTGGTGGGCTCGTCCAGCATCAACAGCTCGGGCCGCGTCAGCAGGGCCCGGGCAATGGCCACGCGCTTGCGCAGGCCGCCGGAGAGCTGTGCCACCGGACGGTCCCAGTCCTTCACGCCCAGCCGGTCCAGCAGCGTCTTCGCGTGGTGCTCGGTGTCCCAGCCGCCCAGGTGCTCGATGCGATCGGCCAGCGAGGACAGCTGCTCCAGCAGCTTCGGGTGCGCCTCGGCGGGCGTGGACTCCAGCCTGCGGCTCAGCTCCGCGTGCGCCGCCAGCGCCTCCTTGAGAGGCGCCTGTGAAACCGACAGCTCCGACTCCACCGTGGCGCCCTCGGGGAATTCGGGCTCCTGCGGCAGGTAGGTGACCCGGGCGCCGCGCCGCAACTGCAGCTCTCCGGCATCCGCGCGCGCCGCCCCCGCCAGGATCTTCATCAGCGAGGACTTGCCGGAGCCATTCACTCCGATGAGGCCCACGCGCTCACCCTCTTCAATGGTGAGGGTGAGCCCCTGGAAGACGGTACGGCTGCCGAAGGAGAGCTGGACGTTGGCGGCGCGGAGCAGGGTCACGGGCCCCTCTTTACCTCAGCTCAGAGCCACTTCGGCGCGGTACGCACCGGAGGAGGAGCAGGCCGGGAAGCCGCCGGAGCCGCGCCCTGAGCGCTGCGCCCCTGCTGCGAACCCCGCTGCTGCCCCTGCGACTGGCGAGCGCCGTCAGCCCGGGCACCAGGGCCTCTGCCGCCACCACCCCCGCGGCGGCGCCGCTGGCCCTCTCCGCGAGGACCGCCGCCGCGCGACTCACCGGAACGCTGGCCGCCGCCCTGGGGCCGCTGCCCGCCGTGGGAGTGGCTCCTCTGCGCCGGCCGGTCCTGAGCCGAGTCCAGCGAGGTGGCCGCCGGAGCCGTCGTTCCCGAACGGAACGGGTGCTCCGCCACCACCGGCACGCGCAGCCGGATGGTGCGCTCGATGTCCTTCAGGTACGCGCGCTCCTCCATGTCACAGAAGGACAGCGCCGTGCCCGTCGCGCCCGCCCGGCCCGTGCGGCCAATGCGGTGCACGTAGGACTCGGGGATGTTGGGCAGATCGAAGTTGATCACGTGCGTGATTCCCTCGATGTCGATGCCGCGCGCGGCGATGTCCGTCGCCACCAGCACCCGGCAGCTGCCGTCCTTGAAGTCGTCCAGCGCCCGCTCGCGCGCGTTCTGGCTCTTGTTGCCGTGGATGGCCGCGGCGGTGATGCGCGCTGCCTCGAGCTGCCGCGTCACGCGGTTGGCCCCGTGCTTCGTGCGGGTGAACACCAGCGCGCGCCGGATGGTCTGGTCGCCCAGCAGGTGCACCAGCAGGTGGCGCTTCTGCTCCCGCTCCACGAAGTACAGCCGCTGCTCGACCTTCTCCGCCGTGGTGGACTGAGGCACCACCTCCACCTTGGCGGGGTCCTTCAGCAGGCTCTTGGACAGCGCCTGGATCTCCGGCGGCATCGTCGCCGAGAAGAACAGCGTCTGTCGCTTCTGCGGCAGCGCGGCGATCACCCGCTTCACGTCATGGATGAACCCCATGTCCAGCATGCGGTCCGCCTCGTCCAGCACGAACACCTCGAGCGACTTGTACGAGACGAGCTTCTGGCTCATCAGGTCCAACAGCCGGCCCGGGGTGGCCACCAGCACGTCCACGCCGCGCCGCAGCGCCTGCTCCTGCGCGTTCTGTCCCACGCCGCCGAAAATCACCGCCCACGACAGCTTCGTGAAGCGCCCATAGGCCTGGAAGCTCTCGCCAATCTGGCTGGCCAGCTCACGGGTGGGGGTGAGAATCAGCGCGCGGATGGGGCGGCCGTGCGCCGGGGGCGGGTTGCCCGCGGCCAGCCGCTGGAGAATGGGCAGCGCGAACGCCGCCGTCTTGCCCGTGCCCGTCTGGGCGCAGCCCAGCACGTCCCGGCCCTCGAGCGCGGGAGGAATGGCCTGGGTCTGAATGGGGGTGGGAGTGGTGTAGCCCTCTTCCTTCACCGCGCGAAGCAACGGCTCTGCCAGCTTCAAATCGTCAAACGTCATGTGTTCCTGTTCGCGGGTGCTTTGAGCCCGTGCGTGCACGCAGCTCTGAAAAAGGAGGAGGGCGCCTCCACCCGCGAGGCGCCCTCCCGGAACTTCATGAAACTGCCCGTCAGTCCCGAGGACTGACTACTTACGCGCGGCCTGCTCGGCCGCCAGCTTCTCGCGGTACTGAGCCATCAGGGCCTCAGCCTCGTTCTTCGGCACCGGCGAGTACTTGGCGAACTCCATCGTGTACTCACCCTTACCCTGGGTGGCCGAGCGCAGGTCCGTGGAGTAGCCGAACATCGTGTTCAGCGGCACCTCGGCCACCGCCGTCACGTAGCCCTCGGCCGT
>DASVVJ010001249.1:0-2607 GCA_036389955.1 Myxococcaceae bacterium | reverse complement strand
CACGTGCCCACGGAGAAGGAGCGCAACAGCGCCGAGATTCACTACAACCTGGGCCTGCAGGCGCAGCAGGCCGGCAACATTCAGGAAGCGATCAACGAGTTCAAGCGCGCCGTCGATCTGGATCCGGACAGCGCGGATGCCCACAACGCATTGGGCATCCTGCTGCACCTGTCCTACAAGCGTTACGACGAGGCCATCAAGCACTACGAGCGGGCGCTGGAGGTGAGGCCGAACTTCTCCGAGGCCCGGACGAACCTGGCCAACGTGTACCTGGACCAGGACCGGTACGACGAGGCCATCAAACTGTATGAGCAGGTGCTCAACGACATGCTCTACCCCACGCCGTTCATCGCGCAGGGCAACCTGGGCTGGGCGTACTTCAAGAAGGGCGACACGGTGAAGGGGCTGGAGAACATCCGGGCCGCGGTGACGCTCAATCCGAAGTTCTGCCTGGGGTACAAGAACCTGGGCATCATCTACGAGCACACGGGGAACACCGAGGAGTCCTGCCGCCAGTTCACCCGCTACCGCGAGTCGTGCGAGGACGCGGCCGACGCCCACATGCACGAGGGCGTGTGCCGGGCGAAGCTGGGCCAGGTGGACGCGGCGCGCGAGCGCTTCACCACGTGTGAGCAGAAGGCCACCAAGCCGGCGCTCCAGGACGAGTGCCGCCGGCTGCGGGAGCACCTGTAAGTCCGGAGCGGCCGTGGACTACGTCGACTTCGGCAAATACCTGGCCCAGCAGCGCGAGCTGAGGGGCATGTCGCGCGATGACATCTCGCGCGCGACGAAGATCCCTCCGAGCCTCATCGTGGCGCTGGAGGAGGGACAGGTGGAGCGGCTGCCCGCCAGGATCTTCGTGGTGAACTACGTGCGGGCGTACGCCAGCGTCATCGGCCTGGCGCCGGACGAGGCGGTGCTGCGCTACGAGGAGGTGGACAAGGCCACTCCGGCTCCCAGCCCCGCGGCGCTCGAGAAGGAGCGGCGCAAGCGCGCCTGGGTGGGGCTGACGGTGTTCCTGTTCGTGGCGGCGCTGGGCGTGTACGCCTTTCTGGTCGTGACGGGGAAGCTTCCACGCCCCTTCGCGGGTTGAAAGAGACCATGGAGCGGTTCGTCGACGAAGCAGTGGTGCTGTCCACCCTGGATTACGGTGAGGCGGACCGGCTGGTGACGTTGCTGACGCGCGAACACGGCAAGCTCACCGCGTTCGCCGCCGGAGCACGCAAGAGCAAGCGCCGCTTCGCGGGTGCGCTCGAGCCCTTCATGCGCCTGCGGGTGCAGATCGTCGAGACCCGGGGCAGCACCGTGCGGCTGGACTCCGTGGACATCCAGGCTGGCTATTACACGGCCCGGCAGGACCTGTCGCTGATTGCCCGCGCCCTCTATGCCGTGGAGCTGTGCCGGGAGCTCACCCGCGAGCACGAGCCTCATCTGGAGCTGTTCGAGCTGCTGGAGCAGTACCTCGCCCGGTTGGATGCCAAGGAGGCAGGCCCGACGTCGCTGCTCGCCTTCGAGCTGTCGGCACTGGCTCACGCGGGGTTGATGCCGCGGTTCGATGCCTGTGCGCTGTGTGGCGGGACGCCGGGTGAGCGGCCTCGCTTCGATCAGGGCCACGGCGGCGCCGTGTGTGAGCCGTGCAGTGGGCGGGCCCGGGAGGCGGTGGCGGTGGCTCCGGAGCTGCTCGCGAGCCTGCGCGCGCTCCAGGAGGGACAGCGCACGCCGCTGCCCGCGGACTTGAGGGCACGGGCGCGAGGGCTCCTCAACGTCTTCATCGCCCACCACATCGGCCGGCGGCTCAAGAGCGTGGACTTCATGGCCCAGGTGGGGCTGGACTGAGGGCACTCGTGCTCGACGTGGTGTGCATCGGCGAGACGCTGGTGGATTTTCTCCCTGCCGAGTCCGGGAAGCGCGTGCGCGAGGTCTCCTCGTGGTCCCCAGCGATCGGTGGCTCCCTGGCCAATGTGTCCGTGGGAGTGGCCCGGTTCGGGGGGCGCTCGGCGCTGGTGACCGTGGTGGGCGCGGACGAGTTTGGCCACTTCCTGCGAGAGAGCCTGTCGGCCGAGGGCGTGGACGTGAGCCACCTGCGCCAGGTCACTGAGTCCCGCACCGGGCTCGTGTTCATCTCGCTGGATGCGCGCGGCGAGCGCAGCTTCACGTACTTCCGGACCCGCTCGGCGGAGTACCTGCTCAGTGAGCGGGACGTGGATGAGGCCTTCCTCGGGCAGACGAAGGTGCTGCACTGGGGCTCCAACTCGCTGCACCTGCCCGAGGCCCGTGTGGCCATGCAGCGCGCCGTGGAGTTCGTCCGTGGGGCAGGGCGCATCGTGAGCTGCGATCCCAACCTGCGCCTCCATGCCTGGGCCGATCCCAGTGAGGCCAAGGCCATCCTCGACCGGCTGCTGCCGCTGTCCACCGTGGTGAAGCTGTCCGAGGAGGAAATGCCCTTTGTCACCGGTACCTCGGATGTTCGCAGGGCACTGGAGTACCTGCGCGGTATCGGGGTGCTGCTGCCCGTGGTGACGCTCGGGGAGCAGGGCGCCGCGTTTCTCTGGCAGGGAGAGCAGGGGCACGTGCCGGCGCCCCGGGTTCGCGTGGTGGACACCACGG
>DASVVJ010001248.1:0-3005 GCA_036389955.1 Myxococcaceae bacterium | reverse complement strand
CGCCCGCGCCTGTTTGACTTCGCCCGACTTGAGAAGCGCCTCGTAACGCGGAGTGCTCATCCGTACCTGCCCGGAAGCTCTCCGCTAACTAGAAGAGCTTCTTGAAGAAGTTACCCACCGACTTGGCCACGTTCTTCACGGCCTCGATCGGCTTGCTGATGATTTCCTTGGCCTTCTCCGCAATCTTGCCGAAGTTGATGTCGACGTCGAAGCCAATCTTGAAGCCGATGCCCAGCGCCGCGCCCAGCTCGAAGCGCGCCTTGAAGCGGCCCTTCTCCAGGCTGACCTCGGCCTTGCCCGACACGCCGATGCCGGCCCAGGCCTCGCCCGTCACACCCGCGCCGCCGAACTCGCCCAGGCTCACCGACGCCCGGCCACCGGCCTTGGCGCCCGCGAACGCGTCGCCGCCGATCTGCGCCTTGTAGACCCCGTTCATCGGGTCGATCGTCAGCTCACCGTTGGCCTTGGCCTGCACACCCACGTAGGCCTTGCCCTGCGCCTCGGCGTGCAGAGGGCCCAGGTCCGCCCGGACGTAGCCCTCGGCCTCGGCCAGCGTCGCCTCGGCCTTCACCTGGCCGCGCGCCTTGAGGGCCCCGCCCTCGATGCCGATCGAGCCGCTGCCGCTCACGTCCGCCTCGAGCACCGCCACCCGGCCGTAGCCCGACACCGGGCCGTTCGGGTTCCCGAAGCTGCCCTCGGCCTTGGCCACCGCCACGCTCTTCTCGAAGCTGCCCTCCTTGGTGAGCGCCGGCAGGTTGCCCAGCACCGTGCGGAAGAGGCCGCCCACGCCCTTGTTCCCCAGCTTCGGGGTGTACATGTCGCGCTCGGTGCCGCCGCTGCGGCTCCAGGTCGTCTTCTTCTCGCCGCTGCGCTCGAAGCTGCTCTGCAGCCGGTCCGGCACGCGCGAGAAGACCTTGTCGATGGTCTGCTCCGCCTTCTGCTGCACCGTGTTGAGCTTCTCGGTGACCTTCTCGGTCGCCTTCTCAACTGCCGACTGGCGATTCACCACACCGGGACCAGAAGAATTCGTAGAGCGGACGGACATGACTTCGACCTCGTTCGGAAGAGTTTCTTGAAGGGGTTATCGCACCAGGTGGGGAAGCAGTTGCGTGACCGTCCGGAATTGACCGATCAAATATCGCCCATAAGGTATCTCACTCCCCGAGAAATTTACAGACGGGCGGCAAACCAGCGGGCGATGAAGTGCACGGCGAAGACGAGCCCCAGGAAGAAGACGCCCATTCCAGCCCGGACGAAATTCACGGGGTGTGCGCCCGGCTCGAGCAGGGACTCGGTGGGATCCTGGGGGTTGTAGGCCACCTGGAGGGGTTGTCCCGGGGGGTAGCGCGCCAGAATGGCCTGGGCGCGGGCCTCGCTGCTGCTCTCCTTCGGGCCCAGGCTCAGCACCGTGGAGCCGATCAGCACGCGGCCCACCGTGTACTCATAATGGACGTGGGCCTCATAGTGGAGGCGGGTGCCGCCGCCAGCCTGTTCGGGCATGGCGCGGCGGTGCTGGAACTCTTCCGCGGAGATGACCTTGCCGGGGGCGGTGGGCCAGCGCCGGGAGCGGGCCGCCCGCCACGCCTCCTTGAGACCGGCGGCCAGTAGCGCGACGCCCACGACCGCGAACACCGCGCAGATGAGGTGGATGACGATCCAGAATACGCGCACGCGGTGACGCTAACAGATGAGCGCTGCCCAGGCACGTCACTGACTGCCAAGCTTCGTCGCTCGCCAGAGCGCGCTCGCGCGACAACCGCGCGCAATCACATGCGGCCGCTGCGTGAGCACGCATGGCCCGCTGATTGCTCTGTCCCTTCCTCGCGGCTCATCCCTCATCATCGACAAGGAGCATCCATCATGGCGCAGCGTCGTCAGCGGTACGGCTTTACCCTCATCGAGCTCATGATCGTCGTGGCCATCATCGGCATTCTGGCGGCGATCGCGATTCCCAACTTCGTGCGCTTCCAGGCGCGGGCCCGGCAGTCCGAGGCGAACGTCAACCTCAAGAGTCTCTTCACCGCCCTGCGCACGCAGCAGCGCATGCCTTCCGAGCGCATCACCGCCAGCGGCTTCTCCGCCGAGCGCGGCAACCGCTACAGCTACCACCTGGAGGATGGCTGCTCTTCCTACGAGGATCGCTCGGGCGTGGACGCGGTTTCGCACCCCAATGACACCTGTATCGGAGTGGATAATTTCAAGTTCCCCAACTTCCCGAGCGTCTTCACTCCGGTGACGCTGGCGGGTGCCACCTGGAACGCCAAGGCCACCAGCAACGGCATGACCACCTCTGCCGGTGTCCAGGGCACGAACGAGAACTGGGACTTCCTGGCCTATGCCGCGGGTGACGTGGACAACAACCCGATCCTGGATGCGCCCGACACCTGGATGATCTCTTCCGCGGATGGCCAGGTGGTCGCCATGTGCCCGGCCACTGGCATGCCGGAGAACGTCTCCGCGGGCGAGCCGTACAACGTCAGCAACGACGTCAGCTGCGACTGATCCGTGCTTCACCTTGTGTCCTCAGGAGCACAGTGGCTCCTGGGGACGCATGCCCGGCTGCCCAGTTACGTCACTGACTGCCAACTTTTGTCGCTCGGCGGTACCTGCCCGAGAGCTAAGCACCTGGAATCAGGTACAGCGGGCTTATTGGACGCGTGGCGCATGGATTGCTGTTACAGTGGCTCGCCGTCCTTCTTCTCGCCGCACTGACGTACCAAGGAGTCGCTCATGGCGCATAGTCGCAAGCAGTCTGGTTTCACCCTTATCGAGCTGATGATCGTGGTTGCGATCATCGGCATTCTGGCGGCTATCGCCATCCCGAACTTCATCCGGTTCCAGGCGCGCGCGCGTCAGTCCGAGGCGAACACCAACCTCAAGAGCCTCTTCACGGGTCTGCGCACCCAGCAGCGCATGCCCCCCGAGCGCATCCGCGCCACCAGCTTCGCTCCTGAGCGCGGCAACCGCTACAGCTACCACCTCGAGGACGGCTGCTCCAACTTCGA
>DASVVJ010001247.1:0-2453 GCA_036389955.1 Myxococcaceae bacterium | reverse complement strand
GGGTGCGCACGCGCTCCAGCACACGGCGCACCTGCCTCAGGCCCGCGCGGGCCGCCTTCACCTGATGCAGCGTGCGCTCGACCAGCTCGAGATCCTTCAGGACCGCCGCGGGCGAGCGATAGGCCGCGGGCGACAGGGGCTTGGCATTCCCGGCCCGGCAGGCTTCCACGTACTCGAGGGCAAGCCGAAGCCGGGCCTCGACGAAGCGCAGCTTGCGGCGCCACGGCTCGCCAGCGGTACGCGGCCCCTGGCGCTGGGCCACCTGTGGCAGCTCCGCCCCATCCTGCTCGAGCGACACCCGCAGCTCCTCGGGCATGGGCGCGTGGCGATCCGACTGAGACAGGATGATGCCCAGCGCCTCGATGTCCTTCAGCAGCATGCGCAGGCCACGGGCGCGGTGGGCTCGCAGCGTGTCAGCCAGCACGTCCGGCGTCACCAGGGGGTTGCCGTCCATGTCCCCGCCCACCCAGGTGTGCAGCCGCACGGGGGAAGCCAGCGGGCCCAGCGGCTCCGCGTAGATGTGCTCGAAGGCCCAGGCAATCGCCTCGGGGAAGCGCGCGAGCTGATCGGCCAGCACCTCTTCCACATACCAGAGGATGTTCTTCACCTCGTCGCCCACGGTGGGCTTCATGCGCCGCAGCTCGTCCGACTGCCAGAGGGCGGTGACCTCCTCGCGCATGGACTCCAGGTTGTCCGCCATCTCCTGCGGGGTGAGCGAGCAGCGGTCCCGTTCCTCGAGCAGGCGCTGAATCCGGTAGAGCTTCTCCAGCAGCGTGCGCCGGGCCGCCTGCGTGGGGTGCGCGGTGAGCGTCAGCGTCACGTTCAGGGTGCGCAGGGCCTCGCGCACCCGATCGGCGGGCACTCCGGCGGTCTTCAGCGTCTGGAAGGCGGCCTCCAGCGAGCCGCGCTGGGGGGTGGCCTCGGGATCGCTGGCATAGCCCCGCGTCTTGCGGATGCGGTGGTGCTGCTCGGCGAGGTTGACGAGCTGGAAGTACACGGAGAAGGCACGCAGCACGGGCTCTGCCTGCTCGATGGGGAGCTTCTGCAGGAGCGCGGCGAGCTCCGCGGCGGTGGCCAGGCGTCCCGGCTTGGGCCCGCGGCGGCGCTGAATGGAGAGGTGGCGGACCTGCTCTTCCAGGTCGAAGAGTTCCTGCCCTTGCTGCTCGATGATGACTTCTCCCAGCAGGCGGCCCAGGAGCCGGACATCGCGACGAAGGGGCTGATCGATGGACGAGATTCGAGCCATGGCCCAGCACGTTATCCCCAACCGCCCCCGGGGCTGCCAAGAAGCAATTGAAGCGCCCGACAGCGAACAGCTAAGGAGGACCTCTCTCCCAGGAGTGCCCCCATGATTCGCTTCAAGACAGACGTGCGCAGCTTCACCCTCGCCGTGTGTCTGGCGGGCGCGGGGCTTGGGTGTGGCCCCGCCGCGGAGGCCGGCCCGGAAGAGCCTCTGGCCGAAGCGCAGCAGGCCCTCACCGAAGGGGCACCGCTGACGGTGCATGACGCCAGCTGTCTCAAGCTGCAGGATCAGAACACCTGGAGCACCTATGCCTCGTACATGACGCCGGTAGGCCCCGCGCTCGGGCTGGGAGCCGTCCTCCTGGATCTGAACCGGGCGGGCCCCATGCTCACCGCCCTCACCCGCCCGCCCGCTGTGGGTTACAAGGGTGGCTTCCGCTGGAACGACGGAGACATGGCCACCACGGAGTGGGTGCCCCAGGGGCTCACCGCGGGCGTGTCCGGCACCGCCAACGTCGCCATCGTCTCCTGGCACTACGCGCCCACCACCAGCCCGGACAAGGGCGTGCGCCTCTCCGTGGCGGACATCTCGGACATGGCGGCCAGCGCGGTGAACTACCGCCACATCCTCCTGGTGCGCCCCACCAGCTCCGGCAACTTCACCACCGTGCCCGAGCACGGCGGCGGCCTCGCCTGGCAGGGCAACTACCTCTATATGGCGGACACCTCGGACGGCCTGCGCGTGTTCGACCTCACGCAGATCCGCGAGGTGGACACGAGCACCACGTGCGAGACGCAGATTGGGCACATCGGCTCGGTGTGGTGCGCCTATGGCTACAAGTACGTGCTGCCCCAGGTGAGCGCCTACGTGGTGCCCTCCTCCATCACCAGCCCGTGCCGGCCCAAGTTCTCCTTCCTGGGCAAGGACACCCGCGGCACCACCCC
The DNA here is from genome assembly GCA_036389955.1 of Myxococcaceae bacterium. Lineage (GTDB taxonomy): Bacteria > Myxococcota > Myxococcia > Myxococcales > Myxococcaceae > DATHBR01. The sequence goes on along the minus strand of DASVVJ010001247.1, from coordinate 266 downwards.
CGTGGTGCTCTCGGGCGAGTACTGCAACAACACCGGCACCTCGTGCGCCTATGACGGCTCCACGCCGGGGCTCGGCGGGCGGCTCTACCGCTGGCCGGTGGACGCCACCACGAACCGCCTCAAGACGGTGAGCGGCGTGGTGGCGCCCGAGCGCGCCTGGATCATGAACGAGCCCAACGTGCAGGGCGTGGCCCCCATCATGACCACGACGGCGGCGACCTCGTACTGGCTGAGCTCGACGCGCTACAGCGGCGCCCTCTTCAAGG
>DASVVJ010001246.1:0-2608 GCA_036389955.1 Myxococcaceae bacterium | reverse complement strand
CACGGAACCCTCACCCCGGCCCTCTCCCGGCGGGAGAGGGGTTTTTGACGTGGCGTGCGTTACGGCGCGCAGTAGCCGTTTACGCACCGCTCACCGGAGCGGCAGTCGCAGTTGACCGTGCACGTCTGGCCCGTGCTCGGCAGGCAGTAACCGATCTGGCACACGTGGTTGGCCGGGCACTGCGTCGTCGACGTGCACTGGGACCGGCACGCACCGTTCACGCAGTCGTTGCCACTGGGGCACTGCGTGCTGTTGGTGCACTGGTTCACCGGCGCGGGGCGGCACAGCCCCGACTGGCACGTCTCACTCGCCGAGCACTGCGTGTTCGCCGTGCAACCGCGGTAGCACGTGGCGTTGATGCAGTAGTTGCCGTAGCCGCAGTCGCTGTTCAGCCGGCAGGTCGCCGGAGGCGGAGGACGCGGCGGCTGCTGGCAGGTGCCCCCATCCGTCGGAGGAGGAGGAGGAGGCGGCGGCGGCGGCGTGCCCGCGTCCGGCCGCGGCGGAGGCCTCGGCGTGCAGTAGTTGTCCCCACCGCAGCTGCCCGTGCCACCACAGTCCGAATTATTGCTGCAGGACTTGCAGCACACCCCTTCGATGCAGCTCTCCTGGTAGCCGCACTGCGTGCTGGAGGTACAGCGCTGCGCATCCGACGGGATGTCCACGCACCACCCCTCGCGGCAGAACTGGCTGGAGCTACAGTCACTGGAGCTCTGGCAGGAGTCGTAATCGTCTCCCCACCAGTCTCCGGGATCCTCACCGTGGTCGTCGTACTCGTGGATGATGCACCCGGCCATCAGGCTCAGGGCGAAAAGGGATACCAGCCAGGACAAACGGGCGGGGGTGTTCGGCATTGGGGTCTCTCCGAACGAGGTGTTCCGGCCAACCAACCTCGGTTTGGCTGCTTGGTCTCCAGACCGCCCGGAAGTGATCAAAAATTATTTTTGATCGCCACCGGCCCGTGCGGAGACCCAGGGGCATGGAGGTAATGTGCTCGCCTGGACTTTGGAGGGGGGCTCCCCGTTGTTCTTCCGTGGTGGTGTTCGTTCCCTGGAGACCGCGCCCGCCCTGGGCGAGCGGCTCGGCCTGGCCCCTGGGTCCACTCCCAGCGCCGATGAGGCCCAGCTGCTCGCCCTGGTGCGCCGCATCCAGGAGGGCGACGTCACCGCCTTTGACCGGCTCTACCACCTGACCCGGGTAGACGCCGCGCGCACGTTGCGCCACCTGGTGGGCAATCGCACCGATGTGGAGGACCTGCTCCAGGAGACGTATCTGCGGCTGCTGTCCGCGGTGAAGGGGTTCCGGGCCGAGTCCCGCTTCCGCACGTTCCTCTACCGGGTGTGCTCCAACGTGGCGCTGTCGCACCTGCGCTGGAAGCGGCGCCGCCCGGAGGACCCCACGGACAGCCTTCCCGAGACGCTGGTGTCGAACGAGGATCCCGAACGCGCCGCCGCCCGGCGCCAAGCCGCCCGGTTGGTGGAGCTGGCCCTGGAGCGGCTCAAGCCCAAGAAGCGCATCGTCTTCGTCTATTACGAGCTGTGTGGGATGACGCCGGACGAGATTGCCGAAGCTGTGGGAAGCTCGGTCAATACTGTGCGCAGCCGCCTGCACCACGCGCGGATGGAGTTCACCGAGGCCATGCAGCGACTGCTCGACAAGCCCCGCCCGGGAGGCACCCATGGCACGCCATGAGACCGAGGCGCTGTGGGCGTTCGCCGCCGGCGAGCTGGAGCCCGAGGCCCAGGCCCGCGTGGCCGGCCATGTCGCTGCCTGTGAGGCGTGCGCTACGAAGCTCGAGCAGGTGCGCCAGTCCCAGACCGCGCTCCACGCCGCCCGGGAGGATGTTCCGTCCGTGCAGTGGTCCAAGGTGGATGACCGGCTTCAGAGCGCCGCGGCGCAGCGCCTGGCCCGGCTCGACCGGCGCCCCCGCTGGCCGTGGGCCCTGGCCGCCACCGGAGCCCTGGCCGCCGTGCTGGCCTTCCTCGAGCTGCGCCCCGGGACAACCCCTGCGCCCTCGGCACCGGTGGTGGCGGTTCGCGAGCAGCCTCCCGCGCCCGAGGTGAAGCCTCCCGAGCCTCCCGTCGTGGCACGGCAAGAGCCTCCTCCCGCGCCCGTAGCGCCTCCCGTGCCCCAGGAGCCCGCGCCCGTGGCCGCTCCGATTCTCGCCACCCGCGTCGAGAGCGCCACGGGGGCGTGGATTCGTGACTCGAAGGCCCGCGAGCGCGTGCTCGAGCCGGGCACGCAGCTCAAGGCGGGCGCGTCCGTCCGCACGCGTGCGAAGTCCAACGCCCTGCTGCAGCTGCCCGATGAGAGCCGGGTGCGGTTGTCGCCCAACTCCGAGGTGACGCTGGCCAGCACCGCCGCCGAGGACGTGCACCTCACCGTCAAGCGCGGCCGGCTGGCGGTGCGAGCCTCGCACGCGGCGCGCAAGGGCTTCATCGTCGAGGCGGCTGGCGTGCGCGCCTCCGTGGTGGGGACGATCTTCTCCGTCGAGCGCACGGCACGTGGCGCGGTGGTGGCCGTGCTCGAAGGCAAGGTGCAGGTCGAGAGCAAGGGACTGCTCCCCCGGCTCGTCAGCGCGGGACAGCGGGTCGAGGTCATCCCCGGCAAG
>DASVVJ010001245.1:0-4167 GCA_036389955.1 Myxococcaceae bacterium | reverse complement strand
CTTCCCGGATGGCCGGCTGGCCCCGCAGACCCAGGAGCCCTCCCTGTTCGACGCGGCCAGGACGCGCGCGCTCTTCGACGTGTGGACAGCGGATGCCCGCTTCGCACTCGCCCAGCTCATCGCCCTGGAGGCGGGAGCGCCGCAGGGCCGGTTCACCGGCCGGCTGGACCTGGAGCGCATCGCCATGCTTGGGCACTCGTTCGGCGGGGCGAACGCGGCGGCGGCTTGCCAGCAGGAGCCGCGCCTGAAGGCCTGCGCCAACATGGATGGCTCCTTCCAGGGTGAATATGCCAGGGGCATGGAGGCGCCGTTTCTCCTGATGACCGCGGGCCATTCGCTGGACGAGACCCAGCAGACCTTCGTCCAGAAGATGCGCGGCTACCACACGGGGCTGGAGGGGGCGGGGCACGGCACGTTCACGGACCTGCCCCTGCTGCTGGAGCTGATGAAGGGCTACGCTGGCGGGCTCGACGAGGGCACCTTCGACACGGGAAGGCTCGGCACACGGGGGGTGGACATCCTCCGCGCCTATGTCCGCGCCTTCCTCGAGGAGCAGCTTGGGGCCCGGCCCTCACCGCTGCTCGAAGGCCCGTCCCGGGACTTCCCCGAGGTGAGGCTCACGCGCCACCCGGGCGGTGGCTAGCGCGCAGCCCTCAGGCGGCCTGTCCAGCCACCTCACGCACCAGTGTCTGCGTGCCCGTCAGCAAGCGGCGCTCGCCGCGCCGGGCGCGGGCCACCGCCTGGCCGTGCTGTTCCCACCAGCGCTCCGCGTCCTCCTCGCTCCACTGGCCCACCTGCGTGCAGGCCGCCAGCGCCTGCCGGAGCTCCCGCGCGCTGGCGAAGCGCTCCCTGGGATTCTTCTCCAGACAGCGCAGGACCAGCTGGCTCAGCGCCTCGGGCAGCGGCCGCCCCAGGCGCTCGGCCGGGGGGACCGGCGAGCTGTGCAGGTGGTGGGCGCAGATCTCCACCAGGTTGTGGCCCTCGAAGAGGGGACGCCCGGTGAGCAGGAAGTAGCCCACCGCGCCGACCGAGTACAGGTCGCTGCGCGCATCGATCCCCTCGGGCTGGGAGATGGCCTCGGGCGAGAGGTAGAGCGGTGTGCCTGTGAGGGTGCTGGACTGGGTGATGGCGGCCTCTTTGGGCGCCCCCAGCTCCTTCACCAGGCCGAAGTCCAGCACCTTCACCATGTCCGGCTCGCCCCGGCGGCGGCAGAGGAAGATGTTGGCGGGCTTGATGTCCCGGTGCAGCAGCCCCTGGCCATGCGCCTCCTCCAGGGCGCCGCACACCTGGCGGAGGATGTGGACGGCGCGCGCGGGCGGCAGCGGGCCCGTCGAGGCGACCAGTCCCTCGAGGTCCACCCCATCGAGGTACTCCATGGCGTAGTAGAAGAGCCCATCCTCCGTGTGGCCATAGTCGTAGATGGCGATGGTGTTGGGGTGGGTGAGCTGGCTGGTAAGCTGCACCTCGCGCTCGAAGCGCTCGAGCGCGCGCGCGCCCGCGTCCGGGTTGAGCAGCTTGATGGCGGTGCGGCGCCGCAGCAGGGCATGGCTGGCCAGGTACACCGAGCCCATGGCGCCGGAGCCCAGGTGCTCATGGAGCGTGTACTGGCCCAGCTTGCGCGCGTCCCGTACCTGCTGGCGCAGGCCGTAGATGACCGAGGAGACCACGGTGCTGAAGGCGGTGGCCACCAGCATCCAGCTCAGGGCCAGCAGGCTGACGGTGCCGGGAGTCAGCGGCGCCACCTCGCGCAGGCGGCTGGCCACCAGCACGCTGACGAGGCCCGTGCCGCACACCCCCAGCCCGACCAGGAGCGTGCGCCGCCCCGTGCTGGGCACCAGGGTAGCCCGCAGGCTCAAGAGCGCCAGGTGGGCCAGCACCAGCTCGTACGTGCCCAGCACCGGAGAGAGGTGAACGAAAGGCCACATGGCCGTCGTCGCGCCGATCGTCAGCATGCTCACCACGTCGATGAGCCCCAGCGTCCGCGCCGAGTAGGCCCCCCGGCGGCATACCGCCCACAGCGTACCGAAGCAGATGAACTCGCCCAGCGCCTCGTAGGAGAAGAGGCTCGCCAGCACCGAGGACAGATCGTTGCCGGGAACCAGCGCGACGGCCAGGTTGAAGAGCGGGTAGTAGAACAGGTTGACCAGGAAGCACACCTTCCCGAACAGCGCCAACCGCTCCTGCAGCAGGGCTCGGCCCTCCTCGGTGCCGCCGATAGAGCGGCTCTCGCGGGAAGAGCGCGAGGGCCGCGGCTTCAAGAAAGGGGGAGGGAGAGGTTCCATGATGAGCGGTACAGGTTAGCCTCATGCGGTGAGGGCGGGACACAGGGGTGTGAGTCCAGCCAGCCGCTTCTCCGCGAGTGATTCGCCTGTAGATTGCCTCCAGCATGTCATCCCGGATTCTCATCGTCGACGATCAACCCGCTGTCCGTACCGCCCTGGAGGTGCTCTTCGAGCTGCATGGCCTGGAGAGCCTGGCCGCCAGCTCTCCAGAGCAGGCACTCGAGCTGGTGGCTACCGAGGACGTCGGTGTGGTGCTGCAGGACATGAACTTCAGCGCGGCCACCACCGAGGGCTCCGAGGGCATGGAGCTGCTGCGCGCCATCCGCCGGCTCGATCCTGAACTGCCCGTGGTGCTGATGACGGCGTGGACCTCGCTGGAGATGGCGGTGCGCCTCATCAAGGAGGGCGCCAGTGACTACCTGGCCAAGCCCTGGGATGACGCCAAGCTGGTGACAACGGTGCGCAACCTGCTCAAGCTCCGGGCGCTCCAGCAAGAGAATACCCGGCTGCGTGCCGGCACGGCCCGGGCACGCCAGGCGCTCGCCGGCCGCCACACGCTGGGGGGACTCGTCTACGCCAGCCCACAGATGCACGAGGTTGTCTCACTGGCGGTAAAGGTGGCTCCGGCGGACGTGCCGGTGCTCATCACCGGCCCCAACGGGGCGGGCAAGGAACAGGTGGCGGAGCTGCTCCAGGCCAACTCGCGGCGGCGGGATAAGCCCTTCGTGAGGGTGAACGCGGGGGGGCTGCCGGACACGCTGCTGGAGGCGGAGCTGTTTGGCGCCGAGCCCGGAGCCTATACGGGAGCCACCAAGCTGCGCCTGGGCCGCTTCGAGGAGGCCCACGGCGGCACGCTCTTCCTGGACGAGATCGGCAACCTCTCGCTGTCCGGGCAGATGAAGCTGCTGCGCGTGCTACAGCTAGGGGAGTTCCAGCGGCTGGGCAGCAGCGTGACGCGCCGCACGGACGTGCGCATTCTCAGCGCCACCAACGTGGACCTGCCACGTGCCATCCGCGCGGGCACCTTCCGCGAGGACCTCTACTTCCGCCTGGCCGTCATCGAGCTGGCCGTGCCGCCGCTGCGGGAGAGGCCCGATGACGTGCTGGTGCTCGCCGAACATTTCCTGCGCCGCTTCCAGGGCGAGGGCGTGCAGCTGAGGCTGGGAGAGCCCGCCTGCCAGGCGCTGTTGGCCCATGACTGGCCGGGAAACGTGCGTGAGCTGCACAACCGGCTCCAGCGCGCGGTGCTCGTGCGGCAGGGGCCGGTGCTGACGGCGGTGGATCTGGGCCTGGCCTCCACCGGAGCCACCACGCGGGAGCCAGACCCCGTGGCGCCCGAGCCCGGGCCCCGTGATGGCGCGGACGAGGCGGAGCGCGCCACGCTCGAGCAGGCGCTTCGGGAGGCGGGAGGCGTGGTGTCCCGGGCCGCGGCGCAGCTGGGACTCAGCCGGCAGGCGCTCTACCGGCGCATGGAGCGGCTGGGCATGAGCCTCGAGCGGCGGCTGAAGCCTTGAGCGGGAGCACGCCGTGACGATGCGCCTGCTCCTGTCCTGTCTCGCGGCCCTGGGGCTCGTTGCCGCCGCGGGGGCCGGCACGGCGCTGGCTACCGGCTCGCCCGGAGGGACGCTGGGGGCACTGGGCCTGGCGCTGCCCGTGGGACTCTGGGGGCTGTGGCGTGGCATGCGCCCTGTCCTCGAGGCGCTCCAGCGGCTCGAGCCCCTCAGCGGCCAGCTGCAAGCGGCCCGGGAGGACCTGCTCCAGCGCGAGCGGCTGCTGCGCGCCGTGGTGGACAGTGCCCCCATGGCCATCGTCCTCTACTCGGACTCGGGCCGTATCGCCTTCACCAACAGCGACGCGCGCGAGCTGTTCTTCGAGGGCCGCGCCC
>DASVVJ010001244.1:0-4454 GCA_036389955.1 Myxococcaceae bacterium | reverse complement strand
CATGGCGGCACGGGGCACGGGCGGCGGCAAGCAGCCCTGCGTCGAGGTGCACCACATCGCCACCATCTGCAACGACGAATCCACTGCGCGCGGAGGGCAGTGGACCCCCAGGTTCCGCCGCATCTTCGCCAAAGCGGGGATGACGCTGGATGACCCGGCGAACAAGATGCCACTGCCGGGGCACTACGGACCGCACCCACAGCGCTACCATGAGATCGTCCATGACGCACTGATCAGGGCAACGAGAACTTGTCGTAGCGTCATGGAGTGCCGGGAGGCGTTGACCGCCCAACTCCGGACGCTGGCCAAACAGATCGCCACCCCGGGAACAGAACTGAACCAACTCGTCACCCGGCAGCCACCACGCTAAATGGGCCCATGCCCAAGCGCTTTTTCAGACTGGCTGACGATGTATATGTCCCTGGCCGCTGGCACCTCGACACGCCGACGGACAGTCAAGGCCGCCAGGTGGATGACGGGCAGTTCTCTCTCGGAGCGCTCGTCCACGCCACGGAACGCCTGAAAATTCCTGTCGAGATCGCAGGCAAGCCACTGGATTTTACCGAGGCGGGCATCGGCATCCCGGTGGTCCATGTCCGGGTCGCGACCCTGTTCGCGGAGCTGGCCCCAGAGGACGTGCAACTCCTCCCCGTGGAGGTGGAGGGCCCATTGGGTCAGTACTTCATCCTCGTGGCCACACGCCTCATCGGCTGCATCGACGAAACGGCTTCGCGGTTCGTTCGCTGGACACCCGAGGACGGACTACCTCACAAGGTCGGGCAGTATTCCATCATGTACGAACTGCGCATCGACAAGACGAAGGTGGAAGGCGCCCGGGTGTTTCGTCCCGAGGGATGGGATGTCGCCCTGGTCGTCTCCGGGGAGATCAAAGAAGCATTGGAGCGCATGGGCGCCACGGGCACCCGGTTCGAAGAAGTCTAGCCGGCCCCCCCTTGAGCAGCACCGGCGGCGAATCCCCTCCAGCGTGGGGTCGGCGAGTGGCTGCTCCAGCGCCTCTTCGTCCTCCGTCACTGGCTGCCCGCCGGGAGGGCTTGCTGCACGCGCGACCTGATGGCCCCTCCTCTGGCCTGGGGCGGCTTTCTATCCTGTGCCCCTCTTTCCATGAAGGAGTGGCACAGGATGGGTTGGCGGCTGCTGTGGAAGGCCGAGGCGCTCTTGCTCGCGGTGATGCTCGGGTGCAGCGCCACCCCAGCAGCGCTCCGGGTTCAGGACACCGGCCGGGGACGGGCCGTCGTCCACATTCCCCGCACCGCCCACCCGCAGCCGGTGATGCTGGAGCAAGAGGAGTTCCAGCAGGCCGTGAGGCAGTTGGCGCGCCAGGTGCGGTTGACCGGCTCCCCGCGCCAGACGGTGGAGCGGATGTTCCAGATGGACCCGCAGAGCGGCAACTACTTCTACCTGCTCCGGGAGAAAAAGCTGGTGCCCACGGGGACGGGAGCCCCCTTGGAAGGCACGCTGACTCAAGAGGACCTGGCAACCGCCGAGCGCTACCGGGTCTGGTGCCAGCGCGTCCACGATTTCTACGGAGACTGTCTGGGAGGAGCGCTGGTGGCCGGGCGCTACCTGGATATGCGTGGCCGCTACATCTGGGCGCTGGCGCTCAGCAAGAGCCCGGTGCTCGAGGAGCTGAAGCGGGCGCTGGGAGAGATGGTGGACTTCCGGGCGCTGATGGGCGCGGCCCTGTGGACGCTGGGCTCCATGCTGCTGATCATGGCCCTCAACCCCCTGGTACCGGGATTGGTGGCAGTGCTCGGCATGGGGCTGATTCTGTACGTGGGTTACGACACGCTGCTGAAGCTGGTAGCGGGGTGGTTCCAGTTGATGCAGGACGTGGAGCACGCCACCACCTTCGAGCAGATACGGGACGCGGGCGAACGCTTCGGGAAGATTCTGGCCAGGCAGTCGGCGCGAGCGTTCGCCATGCTGCTGGTGGCCGCCATTGGCTCGACGGCACACCAGTTCGCCGCCAAGGTGCCCACGCTGCCCGGCTCGGCGCAGGTGGCCGCGCAGGCCGAAGGCGAGGCCGGCATCCTGCTGCCCGCGCTGGGCACGGTGGAGGAGATCGCACTCGCGGCCGAAGGCGTCAGCATCACGGTGCCCGTGAGCGCGGTGGCCATGGCGGCACGGGGCACGGGCGGCGGCAAGCAGCCCTGCGTCGAGGTGCACCACATCGCCACCATCTGCAACGACGAATCCACTGCGCGCGGAGGGCAGTGGACCCCCAGATTCCGGAAGATCTTCGCCAAAGCGGGGATGACGTTGGATGACCCGGCGAACAAGATGCCACTGCCGGGGCACTATGGGCCGCATCCCCAGCGGTATCACGAACTTGTTTACAAGGAACTCAACGATGCAACGCTGACCTGCCGCAGCATCGTGGAATGTCGGGAGGAGCTGACACAGGCCCTCAAGTCACTCGCAAAGGAAATCGCCACCTCGGGTTCAGAGCTGAACCAACTCGTCACCCGGCAGCCACCGCGCTAAATGGCCCCCATGCCTCAGCGTTTCTTCGAACTCGCCGATGATGTGTATGTCCCTCACCGTTGGCATCTCGACACGCCGAAGGATGGTCAGGGCCGAGAGGTGGATGACAGGCAATTCAGGCTCGGAGTACCTGTCCACATCCAGGAACGCTTGCGCATTCCCGTTGAAATCGCAGGCACGCCATTGGACTACACGGAAGCAGGCGTTGGTCTTCCAGTAGTCCATGTCCGGATTGCCTCCCTGTTTGCTGAGTTGGCATCGAGTGATGTGCAACTACTCCCGGTGGTTGTAGAGGGTCAGCCTGATCAGTACCTCATCCTCGTAGCAACACGTCTCATCCGCTGTATTGACGAGAAGGCGTCCAGAATTCGCCTTTGGACGCACGAGGACGGAGTGCCTCGCAAGGTCGGTCAGTATGCGTCGGTGCGGGACATGCGCATCGACAAGGACGCGGTGGGAAGCGCTCGGGTGTTTCGTTGCGAGGGATGGATGGGCCCTTTGATTGTCTCCGGAGAGATCAAAGAAGCCTTGGAGCGCATGGGAGCCACGGGCACCCGGTTCGAGGAAGTGTAGCCGGCACCCTTGAGCAGCACCGGCGGCGAATCTGGTAGGGTGACTCAGGAGGTCACGCTTCCTTGTCCCTACCTGCTGCCCTGGCCGCCGCCTTCGTTCTCCTCGCGGGAGCCGAGGCCCGCGCCCAGCCGAGCCCCCCGCGCGAGCCGCGGCAACGCTCCGTCACCGTCACCGGAAGTCCCGCCGAGCCGCCTCAAACCATCCACGCCGCCAAGGGTGTGGCCACGGCGCTGATCTTCAAGTCCCAGATCAACGGAGCCGCCGTCGAGGTGGACCCGGCGCGCGTGAAGCTCCTCGACGCGGGCGAGCGGTTTGTCCTCTTCGAGCCCCTGGTGGAGCCCAGCCCCCAGGCTCCTCCGCTCGTCAGCGTCCCTTTCGCGGACGGCAACCCCGCCGCTCGCGCCGTGTTCGTGCTCGTGTCCAGCCCCTCCAGCGTGGACACCCGGCTGGACGTGGAGCTGCTCGCGCCCACCCTCGAGGCGTGCCAGACGGAGCTCGCCCAGGCCCAGGCCCGGTGTTCGAAAAGCACTCCCCTGCGCTTCGTTCGTGACGGCTGGTTGGGTCCGGAAGGTGTGATCACGCGCAAGCTCGACCACTGTAGGACTGGAAGCGCTACCACACTGGGGCTGCGCTGCGCCGCCGGCACGGCTTATCTGGCCGACACATGGATGATCGTGGCGGCCACCTTCGCCAACGCGCCTGGCCACCCGCCGTGGGTTCCGCGCGAAGTCACCCTCAAGAGCAGGACGGGAGCGCCCTGGAAGGCGCGCGCGGTGGAGTGGGAGCCCGCGCGGATTGCGCCTGGAACCACAGGGCAAGTGTTCGTGGAGGCCGAGCGGCCCAAGGATCAGGAGGAGTTCGTCCTGGAGCTGAGAGATGCGATGGGGCGCGGCATCACCATCCCCCAGGTGAAGTTGAGCAAAGAGGAGAGCAAGCGATGATGGCGGTGCTGGCGTCCCAGGGGCTACCCGAGGGGACGATGATTGACGGGTGGAAGGTGCTCCGGAAGCTGGGCGCGGGCGGCTTCGGCGCCGTGCACCAGGTGGAGAAGAACTGCCGGCTCTACGCGCTGAAGCTGGCGCTGCTGCCCCAGGGCGCTCACGACGACGCCAAGACACATGAGCGCACCGTGCGCGAGTTGCTGTGCCTGCTGATGCTCAAGCACCCCAACATCGTCCGGGTGCATGGGCACGGCCACTACCCCGACGAAACCGGCGGCCACCTGTACCTGGCGCTCGAGTACATCGACGGCTGGACGCTGGCCGAGTGGATCGAGCGCACCCATCCCACGGTGCTGGAGCTGCTGCGCGTGTTCGAGAAGCTGGCCGGGGCGGTGGCGTACATGCATGCGCGCGGGGTGTTCCACCGGGACCTGA
>DASVVJ010001243.1:0-2061 GCA_036389955.1 Myxococcaceae bacterium | reverse complement strand
TAGATGCGGCCCACGTTGCCCTGCCGCGCCTTCACTTCCTTGGCGTAGATGACCCGCGCGGAGACCCGGCTCGCCTTGATCTCCTTGGTCCGGAGCACATCCTGGCGAGGCGGCGGTGGGGGCGGAGGAGGCGGAGGCTGTGGCGAGGGTCTGCCCGGAGGAGGCGGCCTTGGCGCGGGAGTGCCCGGAGGCGGCGGCCGGTTGGGCGGTGTGTCCTCATACACTGGAGGCGGCCACATCGGATCCTGCAGGTGGAGCGTACAACCGGTGACGGCGAACATCGCCGCGAGGAATAGTGAGCGCAGGTGCATCAGGGAATCCCCGTGTTGTCGACCAGAACGGCGTTGGAGCTGGGCACCGTGGCCTGCCCAGCGGTGAAGCGGTTCCGCAGCAGGGACACGCTGTTGCCGGTGATGGTGGCGCTGGCGATGTCCGAGAAGGCGGCCGAGAAGCTGTTGGCGTTGCTTGTCAGCCGGCCGTTGATCTTCACGCCGCGCATGCGGTTGCCACCCCCGAGCACCGTGACGTCGCCCTCGATGATCGACAGTGGGCCATCCACCGCGGACCAGGCACCGAAGATGAGCACGTTCGCCGCGCGCAGCTCGAGGTTGCCCGGGTACGTGCCCGGCTTCAGCACGATGATGGTGCCGTCGCTGCTGGCGGCCTGGGCGATGTTGCTGCCCGGCTCGACCTCGACCACCGTGCCCCCGATGGGGTAGCGCACCGGCGGGAACAGCGCCTGCACGGTGCCGTTCCGGTAGGAGAGCACCACGTCATACAGTTCCTTCTCCTGCACCACCTGGAAGGAGTAGGTGCCCTGGTCGAACTTCAGCTCGACTGTTCCGGTGGGAAGGTCCTCCACCAGGGCCAGCCCCGTGGAATCGGTGAGCCCGTCGATGTCGTCCGCCGCCGTGAACGACACGCCTTCACGCTCAGTGCCAGTCGTCACCGTGGTGGTCGAGCCCCGGTTGATGACCGGGTTGAGCACCACCACCGCGCTCGTCACCTCGCCAAAGCGCCCAGGGCTCTGGGGCGGATCGTCGCCTCCGCAGCCCAGCACTCCCAGTGCGCACACCAGTCCCAATAGCCGTTTCATGAAAATGCCTCCCGCGTACAGACCCGGGCGCCTATCACACGGCCACCGTGCTGATAACCTGCGCGCCGCGATGGAAGACACTGTCACCTCCGATCCGCGTGTAGGCACCCTGGTCCAGGGGCGTTACCGGATCCTCGAGAGGCTGGGGGCAGGGGGGATGGGGGTCGTTTACCGGGGCGAGCGGACAGAGCTCGGCCGGGCGGTGGCCATCAAGTTCCTCCATGGCCTGGTAGCGGAGGACCCGAGCATCCAGAAGCGGTTCCGGATCGAGGCGCAGGCGATGAGCCAGCTGTCTCACCCGTGCTGTGTGTCCATCATCGATTTTGGCGTGGAGGGCGGCGCGCCCTTCATGGTGATGGACTTCGTCACAGGGCAGACGCTGCGCTCGCGGGTGCATGAGGGAGGCGCAGTGCCCGTGAAGCAGGCACTGAGCATCATGCGCCAGGTGCTGGCGGGGCTGGCCCACGCGCACGAGCGCGGCATCGTCCACCGGGACATCAAGCCGGACAACATCATCCTCACGGACGCCATCGGGTTGGGCGAGCAGGTGCGCATCCTCGACTTCGGGCTGGCCAAGCTGCGTGACACGGCGCCGGGCCTGACCCTGGGCATGCCGGTGGGCACGCCCAGCTACATGGCTCCCGAGCAGATCCGCGGTGAGGAGGTCGATGCACGGACGGACCTGTACTCGGCGGGGGTGCTCCTGTTCGAGCTGCTCACGGGACAGAAGCCGTTCCACAGCGAGCGGGCCGCAGCGGTGATGCTCCAGCACCAGGAGGCCCCACCTCCGTCGCTCGGCAGCCTCATGCCTGGAGCGGGGTTTTCGCCAGCGCTGGAGGCGCTCGTGAGCAAGGCGCTGGCGAAGAAGCCGGAAGACCGCTTCCAGTCCGCCGGGGCTTTTGCCTCCGCCCAGGAGGCACTGCCCGAAGCGGCCATGACTCCCGCGCCGTCTCCAGTCCTGGCTC
>DASVVJ010001242.1:0-6848 GCA_036389955.1 Myxococcaceae bacterium | reverse complement strand
GGCGGCGAGGTGCAGAGCATCGTCCTCAAGCACTTCCGGGACGATCCGGTGTGCGGGCTCGACGACTGGGCGGGGATTCTCTTTCTCAACCGGGCCGGTGTCCCTGGAAACCCGCGCTTCCTGGCCGGCAGCGTGGAGGCGCGCCTCTTCGTGATGGAGGACCTGGGACCGGGCTACAGCCTCGAGCAGCTGCTGCGCGGCGAGGATGCTCACGCCGCGAGCACCGGGCTGCTGTCCATCGTGCGGCTCACCGCGCAGCTTCACGTGCGCACCCTGCAGGCACAGGCCGAGTACGACACCGTCCGCCAGGCGGTGGAGCCCCGCCATGAGCGGGTGCGCATCGAGAACGCGCGCTACCTGCTCGACAACGCTGGTCGGCTGGAGCGGTGGGCGGAAGCAGTGGGCGCGCGGGTGGCTCCTGGCACGCAGGAGAATCTGGAGCACCTGGCGCGCACGCTGGCGGACCCAGGCCCCTTCCTCGCCTTCACCCACGGAGACATGGCGCCGAGCAACACGCACTTCACGCGCGAGGGCTCGCACCTGGTGGACTTCGAGTACGCGGGGATGCGCCACGCGCTCTATGACGCGCTGATGTGGCTGCTCATCGTGCCCTTCCCGGAAGAGCTCATCTCGCGCGCGGACATCACCTACCGCATCGTCCTGGCGCAGGGCTGCGAGGAGGCTCGGGTCGACTCGGTGTACGCGCGCGCCCGCGCCGAGCTGGCCGCCGCGCGCACGGTGAACGTGCTCCAGTGGATCTCCCCCAAGGCCCTGGAGCGGGATCGCGACTGGGTCCCCGGCTTCACCGAGCGCGCCGCGCTGCTGCGCTACCTCGAGCGCTGCCGTGAGCTGCAGGAGCCGGTGAATCCCGTGCCGGCGCTCGCCAGCACCCTGCAAACCCTGGAGGCCCGTCTGCGCGAGCGGTGGACCGTGGAGCCCTACCTCTGGCCCGCCTTCCGTTGAGGTGCGCGCTCCGTCTTCAGCTCACAGCCCCAGCCCGGAGCGGATGAGGGCCAACACCACGGTGGGCCCGGGCGTCACGTCCACCACCAGCGCATCGTCTGGCGGCTCCAGGGTCCGCAGCTGGCTCTCCAGCAGGCTCACCGGCATGAAGTGGCCCTTGCGCGCGCTCAGCCGCGCCGCGATCTCCTCCGCTGGCGCCGTCAGGTACACCCAGCGGACCCGCGAGGGATCCACCGCGAGCCGCTGCCGGTAGCTTTGCCTCAGCGCCGAGCACGCCACCACCACGTCCTCGCCCTGCTCCAGCGCCTGGGTAATGAGCCAACGAAGCCGCTCCAGCCACGGCGCGCGATCCTCGTCCGTCAGCGGCACCCCCGCGGCCATCTTCGCCACGTTCGCCGCCGGGTGCAGATCATCCCCCTCCAGGAAGCGCCAGCCCAGCGCCCCCGCCAGGGCCTTGCCGAGGGTCGTCTTCCCCACCCCTGACACTCCCATGACGATGATCACCATGCTCCGTAACCCCTGCGCTCCGAGCTGTTTTCACCCATGGTGCGGCACGCTCGCTTCCCTGCGCTACCTTCAAGGACGTCTACCGTTTACCCACCCTCGGAGGTCCTCCGTCCACGTCGGACCTGCCGGATACGATTCGGTTCGTCGCCGCGAGGAACTCGCGGCGTTCCGAAGGGAACACGCGTGTCAGATATCCCGAATGGCGGCCAGATCGAAGTGCAGGGCTCCGGCGCCAAGCCGTACATTCTGAAGAACACCGGCGGTGTGTACTCGTGCTCCTGCCCGGCCTGGCGCAACCAGTCGGTGGCCATCGAGCGCCGCACCTGCAAGCACCTGCGCAAGGTGCGCGGTGACGCCGCCGAGGACGCTCGCACCGGTGCCGCCGCCGCCGCGGACACTGCCAGCGCTCCCGCCAACCGCGCCACCAACCGCGCGGCGGCCACTAAGCGCGCCAGCTCTGCTTCCGACAGTGGCAAGGCCCCGCCGGTGCTGCTGGCCCACTCGTGGGAGAACGACACGGACCTCACCGGTTGGTGGATGAGCGAGAAGCTCGATGGCGTGCGCGCCTATTGGGACGGCAAGCGCTTCCTGTCGCGCCAGGGCAACCCCTTCTACGCTCCGAAGTGGTTCACCGAGAAGCTGCCGGATCACCCGCTGGACGGAGAGCTGTTTGGCGGGCGCAAGAAGTTCCAGCGCACGGTGAGTATCGTGCGGCGCCAGGACATGAGCGACGACTGGAAGGAGCTGGCCTTCGTCATCTTCGATGCGCCCGCGGTGGACGCCGCCTTCGAGGAGCGCATCGCCTACTGCCAGCAGCTCGTGGAGGATGTGGCGCCGCCCTACGCCGAGTGGCTGCCGCACGAGCCCTGCCAGGGCGTGAAGCACCTGCGCGAGGAGCTGGCCCGCGTGGAGGGGCTGGGCGGTGAGGGGCTGATGCTACGCCAGCCCGGCTCGCGCTACGAGGTGGGCCGCTCCTACACCCTGCTGAAGGTGAAGAGCTTCCACGATGACGAGGCGCGGGTGATTGGCCACCAGCCGGGCGCGGGCAAGCACCGGGGCCGCCTGGGAGCCCTCGAAGTCGAGCTGCGCGACGGCACCCGCTTCTCGGTGGGCACCGGCCTGTCCGACGCCGAGCGCGGGAACCCTCCCGCCCTGGGCAGCATCATCACCTTCCGCTACCAGGAGCTCTCCAACGACGGCGTGCCGCGCTTCCCCTCGTACGTGGGAGTCCGCATCGACGCCGAGCCCTGGAAGCCCACACCCAAGCGCAAGCGCGGCTGAGCCGGCCTACATGCCCTGCGGGCAACTCGGACGAGGAGCCCCAGCTGCCCGGGGCTCTGCCGATCATTGGACGATGTGAAGAAATGACCGGCCCTGAATTGAACGAAATGACGTCGCATCCGCGGTGACACGGTAGGTCTGTGCGCCAGCGGGCACTGCAACGGCGCAACTCCCCGTGCTTCACGCAGCACTCCGTGTGGGTGAGGCACGCCTCGCACCGTGCACGTGTCTTGCAAAGCTTGAGAGTCCCCCACTCTCAGTTTCTCAGACCCCCATGCGCTGCGAACTCTGCCTCTCCGAGCATGCTGACGACGATCTGTGCGGCAACGTGTACTGGAGCCAGACCGGCCAGCTCACTGTCGTGGACCGTGGCGTAAGGCCATCCATGTCCACGCCCACGCCCGCACCCTTGCCCGCTCCTCCCATGCGGTTGACGCCTCCGCCCGTGCCTCCGGTGGACCTGGTGGGCGGACTGCTGGGCCATTACCGCGTCATCCGCAAGCTGGGCTCGGGCGGCATGGGCACGGTGTACCTGGCCGAGCAGACGCGCATCGGCGCGCGGGTGGCGCTCAAGGTGCTGCACCCGCACCTGAGCCAGGACGCGGCCCTGCGCGCACGCTTCTACGCCGAGGCGCGCACGGTGAACGTGGTGGGCCACCCCAACATCGTGCGCATCTTCGACATCAGCGAGGCGCCGGGCGGCCTGCACTACTTCGTCATGGAGTACCTGGAGGGCGAGCCGCTCTCGCAGCTGCCCAAGCCGCTGGAGCCGGGCCTGCTGGTGCACCTGCTGAGCCAGGCCTGCGAGGCGCTCGAGGCCGCGCACCAGGCGGGCGTGGTGCACCGGGACCTCAAGCCGGACAACCTCTTCGTGGTGCGGCGCGAGGGCCAGCTTCCCTCGCTGAAGGTGCTGGACTTCGGGGTGGCCAAGGCGCGCGGCCCCATGGCGTACCCGGCGCTGACCATGGTGGGCACGGTGCTGGGCACCCCGGCCTATATGTCTCCCGAGCAGTGGACGGGGCAGCCGGTGGACGGGCGCACCGACCTCTACGCACTGGGCGTGACGGCCTATCTGATGGCCACCGGGCGGCTGCCCTACCCGCGCGGCCAGGTGGCCGAGCTGCTGCTGTCTCAGGAACCGGTGGGGCCGGTGCCCCCGCACCTGATCAACCCGCGTGTGCCGGTGGCGCTCTCCGAGACGATTCTGCGCGCGATGGCGCGGCGGCCCGAGGAGCGCTTCGCGCGCGCGCTCGACTTCAAGCACGCCATGCTGGACGAGACGCCGTCCCGCTCGCGGCCCATGCGGGAGAACCCCGAGTCCTCTCCGCGCGGCCACACGCCGGTGCCCATGCCCACCGTGTCGCTGCGCGCGCCCCGGGCGCACGTGCCGCGGCCCCAGTCGGTGCCCGCGCGCGGCTGGGTGGCTCTGGTGCACCGCCGCAACAGCGTGGACGAGGTGGAGGTGCAGTGCACCGAGCTGAGCCGCGGCGGCCTCTTCATGTGCTGCGCCGACCCCTTCCCCCGCCTCTTCACCCGGCTCACCTTCACCCTGGTGCTCGACGGTGAGCCCGTGGAGTGCGTGGGTGAGGTGGTGCGGCACGTGGACCCGGAGCAGGCGCGCACCTGGGGCATGCCCCAGGGCATCGGGCTGCAGTTCGTCAACCCTTCGCCCCGCCTGCGGGCCTACCTGCACCGGATGGGCCCCAACCGCCCCGTCGCCACCCAGGCCCCCGCGGCCGTGGAGCAGGACTGCCCCCTGCTCTAATGGCCAGCAGCCAGCAGCCTCACTCTGAGTGAAGAGTTCTCTTCTCAACGCCCGGGATGCTCCACGCGGGCGGTCTCTCCAAGCAGGCCGCGTCACGCCGGTACCGTGCACGCACCATGAACCGAGGATACCGCCACGCACACATGATCCTTCAGGCTGGAATCCTCCGCTGGCTCTGGCTGCTGGGGCTGGGGCTGCTGCTGGGATCCTGCCGGAAAGAGGAGACGTCGCTCATCGTCTCCATCGAGTTCCCGCCCACGCTGCTGATGGATCAGCTGCTCGTCGCGGTCACGGTGGGAGAGGAGAACATCGGGCCTCACCTGCTACCGGATCAGCCCGGGCGGCTGCTGACCAACGGGGACGACTTCCGCGTGGAGCTGCCCTCGGCGAAGGGCGGGGAACAGGCCAGCCTGCGCCTCGAGGGTCTGCGCGAGGGTGGCTCGGTGGCGCTGGGCACGACCACGGCCACGGTGCGGCTCAACCAGGAGGTGGAGATCACCGTGGAGCTGGTGCCCACCTCCCCGCCCACGAATAACACCGACGGCGGCACGGATGGCGGCACCGGCGGCACGGATGGCGGCACTGGCGGTACGGATGGTGGCACCGGCGGCAACCCGGATGCAGGGTTCTGCCCCAACTGCCCGGACGGCTGCTGCGTGAGAGGCGTGTGCACCACGCGCACCTTCAACACCTGCGGCACGGGCGGTGTCGCGTGCACCGCGTGCAGCTCGAACACCGCGAGCACCTGCTCCAACGAGGGCTTCTGCGCCTGCGGGCCGGGTCCAGCGTGCGATGCGCGCCTGGCGGACCGCTGCCTCATGGGCCAGTGCAGGTGTGGCAACAATAATCAGTGCGGCTTCGGGCAGCAGTGCGTGCAGGGCACGTGCGTGTGCAACGCCGACTCCTGCAGCGGGTGCTGCAGCAACAACACCTGTCATCCCGGCACCGTGAAGGACCGGTGCGGCGTCAACGGTGACAACTGCCGCAAGTGTGACCGGGCGTGCCTCAACGGAGGCTCCTGCCTGTAGCGGCTCCGCGCGGCCTACCGCTCGTGGGAGAGCACCTCGATCATCAGCCGGTGCACATCGGCCCGGTCGAAGGGCTTGTCCAGCACGCGGTGGTGGCCTCCGGCGATGAACTCCCGCGCGCGCGGGGTGAAGCCTCCGCCCGTCATGAAGATGAAGCGGCTGGCGAGCGCGGGCTGCTGCGCGGACACCTCCTCGTAGATGTCCATGCCCGTGCGCTCGGGCATCAGCAGATCGCAGAAGATGATGTCGTAGCCCGGATCGTACTGCAGCAGCTTGAGCGCCTGCGGCCCACCATGGGCGATCTCCACCTGGTGCCCCTCCAGCATGCGGCCCAGCGCGGCGGCCACCGCGGGCTCGTCGTCGATGATGAGCACGCGCGTGGGCGCCGCCAATGGCACCGGCGCCGGCTGCTGCGGCTGCGCGGCGTGGCCACCCTCCGACGGAGGCAGCACCACCCGGAACGTCGTCCCCTTGCCCAGGGTGGACTCCACGGTGATGTCTCCGCCGTGCGCGCGCACCATCGCGTGGCAGATGGGCAGCCCCAACCCCGTGCCCACTCCCTGCGGCTTGGTGGTGAAGAAGGGCTCGAAGATGCGGCTCAGGTGCTCGGGCTTGATGCCCGCGCCGGTGTCCTGCACTTCCACCACCGCCCACCCGCGCTCGTCCCGGCGGGTGACGAGGCGGACCTCGTTGGCCTCCACCTTCCCCTCGGCAATGGCGTGCGCGGCGTTGATGACGAGGTTGAGGAACACCTGGAACAGCTTGCCCTCGTTGCCGACGATGGGAGGCAGCGGGCCATAGTCCTTCACCAGCCGCGCCCGGTGGCGCACCTCGGTGGCCGCCATCTGCGCCACCGAGTCCAGCACCCGGTGCAGCTCTACCGGTGCCTGCCGGTTCTCGTCCACACGTGAGAAGCTCTTGAGCTGGCGGACGATCTGCCGCATCCGCTCGGCCCCCTCCCGCGCCTCGCCGAGCACCTCGCGCCACTCGGCCACGCGCCCGGCGTCGGCGGGCCCCGGCTGCATGTCCCCGTGGACGAAGTCCATGTTGGCGAGGACGTAGGACAGCGGGTTGTTCAGCTCGTGAGCGATGCCGGCGGACATCGTGCCCATGGAGGCCATGCGGTCGCTGAGCATCAGCCGCGCCTGCATCTGCTTGCGCTCGGTGTAGTCGCGCGCCAGGGTGACCAGGGCCGGCTGCCCATCGAAGGTGACGCCCAGGGTGACCAGGTCCGCCACCACCTCCTGTCCGTCCTTGCGCAGCAGCCTCAGTTCCTGCGCGCGCGCGGCCAGGCCGTCACGGGC
>DASVVJ010001241.1:0-8600 GCA_036389955.1 Myxococcaceae bacterium | reverse complement strand
CTCATCGATCCGGCGCTCATCGCGAAGCACTGGCTGGCCATCGCGGTGCTGTCGATCGTCGTCATCGTGGGCAAGGTCATCAGCGTCTCCGCGGGAGCGTTCCTCACCGGCAACGGCACGCGCACCTCCGTGCAGGCGGGCATGAGCCTGGCGCAGATCGGCGAGTTCTCGTTCATCATCGCGGGGCTGGGCCTGTCGCTGAAGGCGACCGGGGAGTTCCTCTACCCCATCGCCGTGGCGGTCTCGGCCATCACCACGCTCACCACGCCCCTGCTGATTCGCGGCGCGGGCCCCGCCGCCAGCTTCGTCGATCGAACGCTGCCCAAGCCCCTGCAGACGTTCGTGGCGCTCTATGGCAGCTGGCTCGAGCGGCTGCGAAATGCCCCGCCGCGACAGACGTTCGGGGCGAGCGTGAGGCGGCTGGTGAGCCTGCTCTTCCTCGACATGGCCCTGCTCGTGGGGCTGGTGATTGGCGCCTCTCTCGCGGTGGGCAGGGTGGCCCTCGCCCTGGAGGAGAAGACGGGCCTGAGCCGGGAGCTGGCCGAGCGGCTGGTCATCGTGGGCGCCATCGTGCTCTCCATCCCGTTCCTCGTGGGCGTCGTTCACGTCTCGCGGCGGCTCGCGGATACGCTGGCGGAGCGGGCGCTGCCGCATCGCGCGGAGGGGAAGGTGGACCTGGCCGCGGCGCCCCGGCGGGCCCTGCTGGTGACGTTGCAGGCGGTCATCATCCTGATGGTGGGCGCGCCCCTCATTGCCATCACCCAGCCGTTCCTCAGCGGATACACCGGGCCGCTTTTCGTGCTGCTGCTGCTCGGGATGCTGGGCGTCGCTTTCTGGCGCAGCGCCACGAACCTGCAAGGCCACGCCCGCGCGGGCGCCCAGGTCATCGTGGAGGCGCTCGCCGCCCAGTCCCGCTCGAAGGAACCAGGCTCCGCCACGCCCGCGCTGGACCACGTCCAGGTGCTGCTGCCCGGCCTGGGAGAGCCCACCCCCGTGCGGCTGGAGGAGGGCAGCCCCGCCGTGGGCCGGACCCTCGCGCAGTTGAACCTCCGCGGGCTGACGGGGGCCACGGTGCTGGCCATTCACCG
This sequence comes from Myxococcaceae bacterium, assembly GCA_036389955.1. Lineage (GTDB taxonomy): Bacteria > Myxococcota > Myxococcia > Myxococcales > Myxococcaceae > DATHBR01. Next base: position 7,512 of record DASVVJ010001241.1, on the reverse strand, counting down.
GGGCGAAGAGGGCATCTCGTTCCCCACCGCCAAGGAGGTGCTCCAGGCCGGAGACGTCGTGGCCCTGGCGGGAACCCATGAGGCCGTGGAGGCCGCTCGCGGGCTGCTGGCGCCTCAGCCCCAGCCGCCCCCCGGCCCCGCCTGAGGTTTCAGCCACGCACGGGAGCGCTTACGCCGGCCGCCCTGAGTTCGCCGAGGCGTGCGGCGTGGGCTTCTGCTCGGTGATGTCCCGCAGCAGCACCAGCGCCTCGGTGGCATCGATGGCCGCGATGCGGGCCTCGAAGCAGCGCGCCTGGCTGCCGATGCGCTGCTCGTACACGACGGCGTGGGTGGTGCCATCTCCCAGGGCCTGCCCCACGTGGACGAGCACCTGCTGGGCGACCTCCTTGGGCAGGGACGCCCCCAGGGAGGCCCCCGGGGGAAAGACCGGCTGCAGGTCGGAGCCCCCATCACGAGGGCCTTTGAAGTCCAGACAGGTGCCGTCCGCGCTCACCCGCAGAATGGCGTCCGGCAGGGCATGGAACAGCCCCCTCAGCCGGGCCTCGCTCTTGCGCAGGGCCTGCTCGGCGCGCTGGCTGTCGGCCAGGAAGTTCCACTTCTCCACCAGGGCGCAGGCCATCTGCCGCACTTCGACGAAGTCGAACGGCTTCTTGAGAATGAGCAGCCGGTCCGTCTGCCCCAGCCGGTCGCTGATGCTCTCCCAGGAGTAGTCCGAGTAGGCCGAGCAGAGCACCGCCTGCAGCCGGGGCTCCTCCCGCCACAGGTGGGTGAGCGTCTCGATGCCGTCCCAGCCGGGAGGCATCCGCACATCGACGAAGGCCAGGGCATAGGGCGCGCCGTCCTTCAGGGACTGGCGGACCTTCTCCAGCGCCTCGGCGCCTTGAAAGGCACTCGTCAGCTCGAACTGGGGCGGCTTGACGGTGGTGGTGGGCGGCTCTCCGAGCAGAGAGGCCTCCAGGCCATCCAGCTCGCTGGTGTTACGGCTGCCCGTGGTGGGAGCCAGGATACGGCGGAAGTCTCGATGGATGTCCTCATTGTCATCGACGATGAGGATGCGCCGGTTCCTGGACGGATCAGTAGTCATGGACGTCTGAAGGCACGGACTCGAGAGGGAAGGGGATTGTAGGGGGGGGAAGACAAGGTGCCTAGCACCGCTTGGATGTACTGGAGGCCACAAGGGAGCACCGGGGGCCACGCTGGCCAGGTCAGCACACGGAGTGGCACGATAGGGCGATATGCGAGCTGCCCTGAGATATGCCCTGGGTGTCGCTGCCTGCCTGCTGGGGTGCTGGACAGCGCCGCCGCTGCCCGAAGTTCCACCGGTCGTCTGCGGGGATGGGGTGAAGGCGGAGATTGAACTCTGTGACGACGGGGCGGAGAACTCGGACACCCGTCCGGGCGCGTGCCGCACCACCTGCATGCCCGCGGGGTGTGGGGACACGGTCGTTGACCCGGACGAGGCCTGCGATGACGGCAACCGCACGGCCGGAGATGGCTGCGCGGCGACGTGCCGCAAGGTCGAGCAGTGCGGCGACGGCATCATCGACCCCATTGCCGAGCAGTGTGATGACGGGGTGAACAACTCGGACACGGCCGCCAACCGGTGCCGCACCAACTGCACGCCGGCCCGGTGTGGGGACTTCGCCAAGGACACGGGCGAGGAGTGCGACGACGGCAACGGGGCGAACGGAGATTCTTGCGACAGCAACTGCACGGTGCCGCGGTGCGGCAACGGCATTGTTGGCGCGGGGGAGGAGTGCGACGACCGGAACACCTTCAATACGGACAGCTGCTTGCCCGACTGCAGGGTGAACCGGTGCTCGGGCGGGGTGGACAGCTCCGGCAACCGCTGCTTCGTCATGGGAGCGTACCCGGTGCCGGACAGCGAGCTGCGCGCGGTGGAGATCGCCGACCTGGACAGCGACGGCTGGGCAGACATCGCGGTGGTGGACCGGGACGATGACCATGTGAAGGTGTTCTGGAACGTGCACGGCACCGGGTTCACGCGCACGGAGCACTGGGTGGCCCGGGCCTACTCCCTGTCAGGAGATGACCCGGTGGACCTGGCGATTGGCGACATCAACGGGGACGGCAAGTTGGACCTGGCCACCGCGAACGAGGGCAAGGACCTGGTGTGCCTCCTGGAGAACAAGGGCAACCGCTCATTCACGCGGCACTTCATCGAGGTCCCTGGCCAGCCCACGGACCTGACGCTGGCCAACGTGGACGGCACCGCGGGCCTGGAGGTGGTCGTCGGGTTGGACAATGACAACCAGGTGCGCATCTACCGGCTGGACAACTTCATGGCCTACGGGATGCCCGTGGCCCTCTCGAGCGCGAGTCCCACGTCGCTTGGCTGGGGAGACGCGGATGGGGATGGGGACGCGGACCTGGTCTGGACGACGGGCTCACCGGCCCTGGCCGTGGGCGAGGGCGGCAACCTCGTCCGGCAGAGCATCGCGAATGGCCCGTCGCGCAGCTCGTCGGTCAAGCTCTGGAACCTCGACAGCACACCGTCCGCCGAGCTGGTGGCGGGCGTCTCCGGGTTCCTCGTCCCCCACGGGTATCTGCGCGTCTTCTCGAACTCGGACACCACGAACGGCACGGTCTACGACACCCACACCGACGTGCCGGTGAGGAAGTGGCCGGTGCACCTGGCGCGCTCCGCCACGAGCGTGGTGTACGCCGACAACGGAGGCACCTTCGGCGTGCTGACCAACAACCAGGGCACGCTGGGCGACGAGCGGACGTTCACCTATGACGGCGGTGAAGCGAAGGGAGTGGCCGCGGGCGATCTCGACAACGACGGCTCGGTCGACGTCGTCATCATCAGCCACGACCGGAAGTCCGTGCTGCTCTTCCGGGGCAAGTAAGCCGGCCGGGTGGTGGGCTACTGGTCACCCCAGAGGAAGGCCAGCTCCAGCTCGATGGCTTCGAAGGGCTCGGCGCGCACACGGGCTGGGCCTGCGTGGGTCCCGAGCAGGGTGTAGCGTTCCCCATCGAGGCGGAACACCTCCAGCGTGCGGGCCACGGGGTCCATGAGCCAGACGTGCCGCACACGCTCGCGCGCATACACAGGGAGCTTGGCGGCACGATCCAGGGACATGGTGGAGGGCGAGAGGACCTCGCACACCCAGTCGGGCGCCAGCGTGCAGGCGGCAGTACGTGGGGCCTGCGGCATCCGTTCGCGCCGCCATCCGCCCAGGTCTGGCACCAGGACGTCCTCGCCAAAGTGCAGTTCCGGCTCGTCGAACACGAACCAGCCGCCAGGGCCACCGCGCCCCCGGTCAAAAGGGCCGCTCAGCTCGCCACCCAGGCGCGATGAGGCCAGCGCATGCGGCATGGCCGGCCGAGGGCTGGCATACAGCGTTCCAGCGACAATCTCCCCGACGACGTTATCGGGCAGTGCCTCCAGTTCCGCGTAGCTGGCCGGTTTGCGTTCCATTCCTTCCCCAAACTCCCCGACGCCCACCATCATATTCATGACGAGGAGAGATAGCACCGGGGTCTGACGTGCCACGTCACCCGGCGAACACCCTCCCTGCCGGGTAGGGGGCGTCAGTCGAACATGGCGGCCAGAGCCTCGCCGAGCGTCTCCACGCCCACCACCTTGAGCTTCGTCTCCTCCAGGCGCCGCGCGCTGCCGCTGGGCAGCACCACCCGCTGGAAGCCCATCTTCGCCGCCTCCGCCAGCCGAGGCTCCACCTGTCCCACCGCGCGCACCTCGCCCGCCAGGCCCACCTCGCCCAGCACCAGCGTGTGCGGATCCAACGGCCGGTTCTGCAGGCTCGACACCAGCGCCGCGCACACCGCCAGGTCACACGCCGGCTCGGACAGCTGCATGCCGCCCGCCACGTTGACGAACAAGTCACACCCCACCAGCGGGATGTCCTCCTTCTTCTCCAGTACCGCGGCCAGCAGCGCCACGCGGTTGCCGTCCACGCCGATCGCCGTGCGCCGCGCCGTGCCGTAGCCCGTGGGCGCCACCAGCGCCTGCACCTCCACCAGCAGCGGCCGGGTGCCGTTGAGCGTGGAGGTCACCACGCTGCCCGACTTGCCCACTGGCCGCTCCGCCAGGAACAGCGCCGAGGGGTCCGCCACCTCCACCAGCCCCAGGCCCTTCATTTCGAAGACGCCAATCTCGTTGGTGGAGCCGAAGCGGTTCTTGTGCGCGCGAAGAATGCGGAACGCGTTGCCCCGCTCGCCCTCGAAGTAGAGCACCGTGTCCACCATGTGCTCCAACACGCGCGGGCCCGCGATGGAGCCCTCCTTCGTCACGTGGCCCACCAGGAACGTGGGCACCCCCGTGCGCTTGGCGAACGCCATCAGCCGCCCGGCCACCTCGCGCACCTGGGTGATGCTGCCCGGCGCGTTGCCCAGCTCCGGCAGGTACATCGTCTGAATCGAGTCCACCACCAGCGCCGCCGGCTTGAGGTTCTCGGCCGCCGCCAGCACCCGCTCCGCGTCCGTCTCCGCGAACAGGTGAATGGCCTCGCCCTCCACCCGCAGCCGCTCGGCCCGCATCTTCGTTTGCCGCAGGCTCTCCTCGCCCGACACGTAGAGCACCGGCCCATACCGCGCCAGCCGGTCCAGCGCCGCCAGCAGCAGCGTGGACTTGCCAATACCCGGGTCGCCTCCGAGCAGCACCAGCGAGCCGGCCACCACGCCGCCGCCCAGCACCCGGTCGAACTCGGCGATGCCCGTACGCCGCCGCACCTCCACCTCGCCGCTCACTTCCTTGAGCCGCACCGGCTTGGAGGCCCCACCCGAGGCGCCCCAGGCCGGGCGCTTCTCGTCCACCTTCGCCTCGTTCTCCTCCAGCAGCGAGCTCCACGCGCCGCAGTCCGGGCACTTCCCCAGCCACTTCGCCGTCTGGTACCCGCACGCCTGGCAGGTGTAGTGCGTCTTTGCCTTCGCCATGGGTAGGGTCTCTAGCCCGTTGCCCTGACGTTTCCCCCTCTTTTTGGAGCCACTGCGGCGCCCTCCGCGCCACGCAGGCTCGGAGGGTAGGCGGCCAGCCGAGCCCCGGCGCAAAGGGCCCCCGTCAAGTTGTCCTGGGGGGAGGCACTCCCCAACCTTGCCTCCAACAGCGCGCCGCACACCGCGGCGCTTCGCTTCTAAGGAGGCAGTCATGAGTATCATCGCTTTCCTGGTGATCGGTCTGCTGGCCGGTCTGCTCGCGCGGGCCCTGATGCCGGGCAATCAGTCCATGGGTCTGCTGGCCACCACCCTGCTGGGTATCGCCGGCTCTTTCGTGGGCGGTTTCATCGGCTCGCTGTTCCGCAGCGACGGCCGCGTGTTCGATCTGCACCCCTCGGGGCTCATCTTCTCGGTGATCGGAGCGATGGCGGTGCTCTTGCTGATGGGGCTGGCCGGCCGCAACCGGCGCGTCCGCATCTAGCCGCCTGACACGCAGGGGGGATCGAGGACCGGTGCTCCGTGGCTCGGAGCACCGGTCTTCGTGTTGATGGGGTGGGATAGAAGACGACACTTGTCAACCTGACTGCGGCGGAGCGTTGACAAGGCTGGCCCGGCCACGCAGGGTGCGCACCTCGACTGCCCCCCGAGGAGCCCATGTCCGACGCCGCCGAGTCTTTCCACGGCCACGCCCACTTCGCAGCGCCGCCCGCCGGTGTCACGGTCCGCCATGACTGGACGCTGGAGGAGGTGAAGGCGCTGTACTCGCTGCCCCTGCTGGAGCTCGTCCACAAGGCGCAGACGGTGCACCGCAGCGTGTTCCAGGACAACAAGGTGCAGCTGTGCTCGCTGCTGTCCATCAAGACGGGAGGCTGCTCGGAGGACTGCGCCTACTGCCCGCAGGCGGCGCGCTACAAGACGGGCGTCAAGGCCGAGAAGCTCATGGCGGTGCAGGAGGTGCTGGGCGCGGCGGCCAAGGCGCGCTCGGCCGGGGCCACCCGCTTCTGCATGGGCGCCGCCTGGCGCGAGGTGAAGGACGGGCCTCAGTTCGACAGCATCCTGGAGATGGTGAAGGGTGTGCGCGCCATGGGCATGGAGGCCTGCGCCACCCTGGGCATGCTCACCCAGAGCCAGGCCCAGCGCCTGCGCGAGGCGGGCCTGTCCGCTTACAACCACAACCTGGACACCTCGAAGGAGCACTACGGAGACATCATCTCCACGCGCACCTATGAGGACCGCCTCAACACGCTGGCCCGCGTGCGCCAGGCCGGCATCTCCGTGTGCTCCGGCGGCATCATCGGCCTGGGCGAGTCGGTGGAGGATCGCTGCAAGCTGCTGCTCACCCTGGCCAACCAGGAGGTGCACCCCGAGTCGGTGCCCATCAACGCCCTGGTCGCCGTGGAGGGCACGCCGCTGGAGGGCCAGAAGCGGGTGGAGACGGTGGACATGGTGCGCACCATTGCCACCGCGCGCCTGCTCATGCCCCTGGCCATGGTGCGGCTGTCGGCCGGGCGCCAGCAGATGAACGAGGAGGCGCAGCTTCTGTGCATGCTGGCCGGCGCCAACTCGCTCTTCTTCGGTGAGAAGCTGCTGACGACCGGCAACCCGGAGTACTCCCAGGACATGGCCCTGCTCGAGAAGGCCGGCATCCGCCCGCTCGAGCCGGATGTGTCGCGCTAGGCGGGACGGTGGACGCGAAGAACCCTCACCCTGGCCCTCTCCCGGAGGGAGAGGGGATTGCCACGGCCTGGGCCCGCGAGGAACTGCAGGCGCTGGCCTCCCGTGGCCTTCGCCGCTTTCTCGAGCCCGTGGAGTCCGTGCGGGGCGCCCTCGTTCGCGTGGGCGGCGAGACGCTGATCAATTTCTCCTCGAATGACTATCTGGGCCTGGCCACCTCGCCCACCGTGCGCTCCGCCACCCTGGACGCCCTGGAGCGTTATGGCATGGGCTCCGGCGCCAGCCGCGTCGTCGTGGGCGACACCCACGCCCACCAGCGCCTGGAGGCCCGCCTGGCCGCCTTCGAGCGCGCCGAGGCGGTGCTCCTCTTCAGCTCGGGCTTCGCCGCCAACAGCGGCATCATCCCCGCGCTCGTGGGTTCCGGGGACGCCGTGTTCTCCGATGCCCTCAACCATGCCTCGATCGTGGATGGCTGCCGCCTGTCCCGCGCCCGCGTCGTCGTCTATCCGCACGCGGATGCCGAGGCGCTCGCCCGCGCCCTCGCCGAGACGCCCGCTCGCCGCAAGCTCGTCGTCACCGACACCGTGTTCTCCATGGATGGGGACCACGCCCCGCTGCGGGAGCTGGTCGCCGCGTGCCGCGAGCACGGCGCCGCGTTGATGGTGGACGAGGCCCATGCCACCGGAGTGCTCGGCCACCGGGGCGCGGGGCTGTGCGAGGAGCTGGGGCTCGAGGCCGAGGTGGACCTGCGCATGGGCACCCTGAGCAAGGCGCTCGGGGGGCTGGGCGCCTATGTCGCCACCTCGCGCGCCGTGGCGGACCTGCTGCTCAACCGCGCCCGGCCCTTCGTCTACTCCACCTCGCTGCCCGCGGCGCTCTGTGCCGCCGCCGAGGCTGCCGTGGACGCCGTCGAGGGTG
>DASVVJ010001240.1:0-1904 GCA_036389955.1 Myxococcaceae bacterium | reverse complement strand
GGGTGAACCAGCTGCCCGCCCCCGTCGAAGCATGGACGCGCACCGCCACCGTGCGCCGCTGCTTCGTGGTCCAGTCGGACTTGTACGTCTCGGTGCCTCGCAGGAAGTCGTACTCCTTGAGGCCCGCCTCGATGGCGTCCTTGAAGGTCTCTCCCACCAGCACCAGGCCCACGCTCTTGCTGCGCCAGGCGGGATCGTACCCGGACTGGAAGTAGATGAACGTGTCCCGGTGGAGGATGCCGTACACCGAGGCCACGGCCCGATCGCCCACCTTCATCGTGTACAGGCGCAGCCGGTCCCGCTCGGCCAGAAACTGCGTGGCGTCGCGGTGGAAGGACTCGACGCCCTTGCCCTTGATGCCCTGCGAGCCCCCGTCCGCGGCCCAGCGCTGGGCGTGCAGCCGGAAGAAGTCCGTCATCGGGCCGGCCAGGGCGCCAGGGGCTTCGGTGCGTTCGATGCGATAGCCCTCCTGCTTCTCCAGCCACTTGCGGCGGCGCAAGTAGTTGTCCCGGCGGCCCGTGCGCTTGAGGAACGCCTCGAAGGGCTCTCCCGGGGCGAACGTCTCGTACGGGCACACGTAGCGGTCGGTGACACGGACCTCCAGATCCGGGAACGTCTCGCGTAGCACCTGCACGGTGAGCGAGTCCTCGCGCAGGTCGGTGAGATCCAGCACGTCCCAGCTTCCGTGCGTGTCGCGCAGGGCGCTGGCGAAGGCGCGGGTGACGGCCTCCTCGTGGCCCCGGCGCGCGACCACGTCCAGGTAGTCGCTGCCCACATGCGTCTCACCCAGGAAGGCGAGGCGGCCCACGAGGCGGCCCAACACCCGGCGCATCTCAAAGCCGAGCGGCAGCAGGCCCATCAACGTCCCGTTGCGGTCCCTGACCGTGAAGACGAGGGGGCGCCGGTCCGGAGCAATGCGGCGGCACCACGGGTAGATCCACTCCCAGGCGTTGAACGGTCCCGCGTTGCTCGAGTCGAGCAGCTCGTCCCACTCGGCCCGCATGTGGGCGAGCACGGCAAGATCATGGACGACATCCACCCGCAGCCACTGCGAGGGATGTGGCGCGAGCGTCACATCGGATTCACGAATCATCTTGAAGCTCCGTCCCCTCTCCCTCCGGGAGAGGGAAAGGGTGAGGGTTGTTGTGCCAGTTGGGTTCGGAACCCTCACCCCGCCCCTCTCCCGGAGGGAGAGGGAGGAGTGGGGACACACTCACCCCGTGCGCTTGCGCGAGCTGCGGTCCGTCTTCACCGCCTCGCGCACCGCCGCGGCCACCTGAGCCATCACCTCGGGACTGAGGTCCTGGTGACACGGGATCTCCACGATGGAGCGCCGCAGCTGCGCCACCTCGGGGAAAGCCGTCGCGTCACACGCCGGGTGGAACCGCCGCCAGAAGTCGATCGCATCGATGCCCATCGAGTGCAGCTTCCCCATCACCTCCGCCTTGTCCTGCACCACCAGCGGATAGAACAGCGGGCTCACGCCCGGAGGAAGCTGGTTGAACAGCGGCGTGGAGATGTCGCGCAGCCGTCCCAGCAGGAAGAAGTAGTTGCGCCGCCGCTTCTCGACGATGCCTTCCAGGTCCTGCGCCAGGGCAATGCGCTTGGTCAGCGGGCTCATGCCCAGATCCACGTGCTCGCGGTTGAAGTGCTGCGTGCCCGTGGCCACCCGCTCGATGCTCGCGGCCTTCACCGTGCCGTGCCCCACCGCGCGCACGAGCCGGCGCAGCCCCCGGCCCACCGCTCCGCCCCGCAGCTCCAGGTTCTGCAGCAGCGCGGACACGGTGTGGCTGAACGTCGAGGTCACCGGCGGCAGCGGCGGCTCCGGCAGGCTGTACTGGCGCTGGCCGTTGATCGTCAGCGCGCCTCCGTTCGGCACCGGCAGCGTCTTGTACAGGCAGAAG
>DASVVJ010001239.1:0-17214 GCA_036389955.1 Myxococcaceae bacterium | reverse complement strand
TCCGAAGTGCTGGAGCTGGCCCAGGCCCCGAAGACGCCTCCGGAGCAATCGCTGCGGCTCATCGAGTGGGCCCTGCAGACCCACCCGGCGTCTGTGCCGGCCCTGCTGGCCCGGGCCGACCTGTTCCTCCAGGCCGGGGATACCGATGCCGCGCTGCTGCTGTACCGCCGCGCCCTCGAGCGGCCCTCGGGAGCCGAGGTGCTGACTCCCGAGAAGCTCCTGGCGAAGGCCAAACGGCACCCCGCGCCGCTCGAGCTGCTGCGCGTCTCCGTGGAGCTGCACCCGGGCTCCGCCCCGCTGTGGCAGGCGCTGGCCGCCCGGGAGCAGGAAGCCGGGGACGCGGAGGCCGCTCAGTCCGCGCTGGAGCACGTGAAGGGGCTGGCCACTCCCGTGGCCTCCGAGCCGGCTCCCGCCGCTCCGTAACGCCGCCTGCGTGACACTGCCCGATGGTCCCTTTTCACCCGCTGTGCGATAATGGAGGGCACGACGGGAGGGCTCCATGACGGCCGAGAAGTTCGACCTCCAGCAGGTGAAAATCGCGTCCCCCTGCTACGAGCGCTGGGACAACATGAAGGGCGACGAGCGGGTGCGCCACTGCGCCAGCTGCAAGCTCAACGTCTTCAACCTGAGCCAGATGACCAAGGCCGAGGCGGAGCAGCTCGTCACAAGCACCGAGGGCCGGCTGTGCGTGCGGCTCTACAAGCGCTGGGACGGAACGGTGATCACCGCCGACTGCCCGGTGGGCGTCAGCCGCGCCCGGGTGCGGGTGGCGTCGGCCCTGCTCACGGCGGCGGCCTTCGTGGGCGTCATCGTGCTGCCCCTGCTGCGCGGCGCGCCGCGGGGCCCCTCGGATGAGCCCCTGACGTTCGAGCAGCGCTTCAACCTGATCAAGGAAGAGGCCTACGACTGGCCCGTCTTCGGCGTGCTCCTGGAGGAGATCTCTCCCCGGCCCCGTGCCACCATGGGCGTCATGATCCGCCTGCCCAGGAGCCGGGGGCCCTGAGCGGGGCTACTCCTCGCCCTTGGCTCCGACGAACTGGTCGTTCTTCTCGCGGAACAGGTGGTTGAAGCTCGTCAGCGAGCCGTAGACGCGGGTGATGTAGCTCTGCATCTCCACCTTCTCCGCGTCCGTCAGCTTGGGGTGCGCGTTGAGCTTCTGCTCCAGCGTGCGCAGCCGGTCGCGCACCATGACCACCTTGTGGAACAGGCTGTCGATGGGCATGTCCTTGCTCTGCAGGTCCGTCTTGCCGGGAATGAGGCGCATGGTGCCGCCCTCCCACTTGCCGGCCAACGGCGGGGCCTCGCCCTCGCCCGCGGCCTCCCGGAAGATCTCCATCAGCTCTTCACGCGTCATGTTCAGGTCTCCAAGGTCGACGATCTCGTTGGGATCACTCTTGCGGCGGACCACGGGCGCCACGCTGCGCGCCGGGCGGGCCCGGGTGGGCACGTCACTGGCGGCCTGGGCGCTCACCCCGCCGCGCGGAGCGAACTTGTCACACAGGGGCGCCGAGGGCGGGAACAACCCGCGCCCCGGGTACACCCGGCAGGGCCCCACCCAGCCCCGGTGATCCACCGAGTGGGGGCTCCACAGCTTGCAGTTGCCGCAGACCCGCTCTTCCGGCTGGAAGACAGGCAGCGAGGGAGGCGTGGTGTCAGCCATCAGCGGCTCTCCTTGACCACGGGCGGGCCCTTGCGGATGCCCAGCTCACGCAGCAGCGCGTCCGCGTTCTCCACCTGATCCAGCATCCACAGCACGTAGCGCACGTCCGCGTTCACGTTGCGCGCCACGTCCGGGTTGAAGCCGAAGTCGTTGGAGACGTTCTCCCAGACGCGGTCGAAGTTGACGCCCACCAGCTCGCCCTTGCCGTTCACCGTGGGGCTGCCCGAGTTGCCACCCGTGGTGTCCGCGTCCGCCAGGAAGGCCACCGGCACGTCCTTCAGCACCGGATCCACCCACGGGCCGAAGCGCTTGGCCTCCGCCGTGGCGCGCACCTTCTGCGGCACGTCGAAGGGCTCTGCCCCGGTGTGCTTGGCCAGCATGCCCGACAGGGTGGTCTGCGGCGTGTAGAAGACACCGTCACGCGGCGAGTAGCCCAGCACCTTGGCAAAGCTGACGCGCAGAGTGCTGTTGGCATCCGGCGCCACCGGCTTGCCCGCGTGGGCCATCACCGCCCGGCGCCACTCGGGACGCAGCCGCTGCACGGCGCCCTCGCGGCGGTCCTTCGTCTCGTCCAGCGCGGTTACCTCGGAGGCCAGGTCCAGCGCGAAGGCGAGCATCGGATCCTTGCGCGCGGTGAGCTGCGCCTCGGTCTCGCTGAACATCGCCAGCCGCTCGGGCAGCTTGAGCACCTGGGTGCCCGCGTACAGGGCGTTGATCTTCGCCGTCACCTTCTTCTCGGAGTAGGTGGGGCCAAAGTGCTTGTCCACGGCGGCGATGCGCTCCTCGGGGCCGAGCGCCTGGGCGCGCCGCACGAAGGCCTGCAGCAGCCGCTTCTCCGCGGGCAAGAAGAGGTTCTTCTGCTCGCGCTCTAGCTGATCCTTCAGCCGGGGCAGCTCGCGGTCCATGAACTCGGGCTCGCGCTCCAGGTTGGGCCTGGCGCGCTCGCGGGAGAGCCGCGCCAACTGCACCGCCATGAAGGGCGCCTTCGCGCCGGAGCGGAGGGTGAGGTTGCTGAGCAGGAACTCGCGCTCCCACGTCTTGCCCATGTCCTTCATCCGGCCCAGCAGCTCCTCGCGGGCGCGCAGGGACTCGGCGTGCTTGCCGCTCTGCTGCGCCCAGCGAGACACGGCCTCCTCGCTCTCGCGCTGCTTCTCGATGGTGCGGCCGCGCTTGAGCCCCGCCAGCTGGCCCTCCGCGTTCTTGTAGCGGTTCTGCAGGCTCTTGAGCGTCGAGGCGACGGCGATCTTCCCCGCCTTGTCCTTGGAGCCCTCCTCCTCGAGGACGCGGATGAACTCGCCGAACACGTCGATCAGACGCGGGTAGAAGCGCGCCTCACGCTCGGCCATCTCCTCGGCCAGCAGGGAACGGAAGGAGATTCCCGGGTAGCCGAGCACCATCACGAACTGCCCGGGCTCCACGCCCTGGGTGGCCAGGGGGAAGAAGAACTCGGCCTTGTAGGGCACGTTCTTGTCGCTGTACGGCGCCGACGCGCCATCCGGAGCGGTGTACGCGCGGACGATGGCGAAGTCTCCGGTGTGGCGGGGCCACATCCAGTTGTCCACCTCGCCGCCGAACTCACCTACCGCGCGCGGCGGGGCGTAGACGAGCCGGACATCCGCCAGCTCCACCGCATCCACCAGCACGTACTGGACACCGCTGTCGAACACGGCCACCTGGCAGCGCGTGGCAGGGCGCTGCTCGCACTCGGCGACGAGCTCCTTCTGCTTGCGCTCGATGGCCCTGAAGCGCGCCAGGTCATCCGCGCCCGGGGGCACCGCCGCCAGCATGTCCTTCGTCACGTCCTTGAAGCTGCGCGGCACCTGGATGCGCGAGCCCTTGCCGGGCAGCTCCGCGTTGCGCTGGGTGGCCAGGAAGCCGTTGGTGATCAGGTCCTGCTGTGGGGAGCTGTGCTCCTGGACGATGGAGAAGACGCAGTGGTGGTTGGTGATGACCAGGCCGGTGGACGAAATGAAGGCGCCGGAGCAGCCCCCTACGTTCACGGCCCCCGCCAGGAGCCCGGTTCCCCGGGTGGGATCCCACAGCCGCTGGGGAGGAAGTTGGAGCCCCTGAGCCTTGAGCCACGAGGGATCCAGCTCGAGGACCTGCTGGGGCGTCCACTTTCCCTCACCGGCGAGCGCCGGGACTGCAACCAAAGCCAGGAGCAGGAGTGTCTTCTTCATGAGCCTCTTCCCTACCCCGTCCGGAGCCCGGAGGCGACCCCCTGTACGCGGGTGGGCGGATTTCGCGGAAGATGCAGCGGGCAGGCGTGTTGGTGGCCAGGCAAGAGATTGGGCGGTACATACGTAAGGAGGAGAGAGGCGACGATGCAGACCGCGAGCGGTGCCAGGCTGGACATGAAGCGGATGGCCCTCCTCCTGCTGTTCCTGGGGGTGGGCTGGTACTTCTGGGACTCGCCTGTCCTGCTGCCGGTCAAGCTGCTGGTGGTGATGATGCACGAGAGCGGGCATGCCATCGCCTCGCTCATCGTCGGCGGCGAGGTGCAACACATCACCCTACGTATGGATCAGTCCGGGGAGTGCCTCTCCCGGCTGCCGGTGGGGGTGTTCCGGCAGATCATCGTCTTCTCTGCGGGGTACCTGGGCAGCTCGGTGGCGGGGGCGGTGTTGCTGCTGGCCACGTTCCGGTTCCGGCTGCGGCGCTGGGTGTTGGGAGCCGCGTGCGTGTGGCTGGTGGTGATGGGGGTGCTCTACGCGAGGGATCCGTTCACGCTGGTGTTCTGCCTGGGCACGGCGGGGGTGCTCGGGCTGGGGGCGAAGTTCCTGCCAGAGGGAGCCGTGGACGTGGTGAACCTGTTCCTGGCGGCGTTCACCGCGCTGTACGCGCTGTTCGACTTCCGGGATGACCTGTGGAACAGCGCGGTGCGCGGCCACAGTGACGCGGGCCTGCTGGCGCAGCAGACGTTCGTGCCCGCCATCATCTGGGCGGCGCTGTGGACGCTGATGGGCTTCGCGCTGCTGGGCTGGGCCGCCTACAAGTCGATGCACGCGGACAACCGCTCCTCGCAGATGCGCATGCCGCCGCTGTCCTCCGCGCGGCGGTCCTAAAACTCCACGCCGTCGAGCTTCTGGAGCACGGCCTTGATGGCCGCTTCCGTGGTGCTCATTTCCTTGGCAAGGATGGGGGCAGAGAAGGTCACCGCCTCTGTCGTCTCGGGGTACATCGAGAACGACTCCACCATGATGTCCAGCTCCCCTGGCCAGGCAACGGCACTCAGCTCGGCCCGCCTTTGGTACGGCTTCAGAATGGTGAAGCACGGCCAGCGGGGCAGCCGCAGCGTCTTCACGTCACATCCGACAAACCGGCACCCGGTAAGCTCGGTGGCGGAGAAGTCGCAATCCTCGATTCCACCCACGTCTAGATGGCGGAGGACAGGATCCGGATAGTGACCGAAGTCACAGCCCTTGAGCCGCCCAGTGAATCGGCAGCCCCTGACGTAGGCTTTGTACCAGGAGAAGTTCTTCAGTTGCTGCTTCATCTCGAAGCTGCAGTCGATGAACTTCGGTCCGGGTAGATGCAGTCGTGTGCCCGGCACCCGAAGCACAACAGTGCAGCGCCGCAGCGTCAGATCAGGACCCAGGTAATAGTTGGCGTCCTTGGCGCCCAGTTCCAACCGCTCATTCTCGATGACCCGGTCTTTGAAGATGACGTTTTCGAGCCACATACCCGGACCTTCTCAGAAGCCGATCATCCGGAACAGTTCCTCTGACATCCGACGCCCGTGCCTTTCCATGTTCGAGGCGGTCCTCGTGAGCAGTTCGTACTTGTAGCCGGTCTTCGGATCGACCGCGTCAACGCCCCTGCGATTCCACCGCAGGTGTCCGAACTCCTCGGCCACCTCAGCATGGATGAAGCGCCCTCTGGCCTCACGCTCCAGGAGGTGTGCCTTCCAGTGGGCACCTTCCTTCCTGGCACGCGCGATCGCCACTGTCTCGGGACCACTCATCCGACCGGGATGCCATCGCTGAGCCGCCCGAGTCGCAGCTGCCTGTAGCTCGTCTCCCATCGGGTCTTTCAGTGGAATGTCCCTCAGGGACTTGTTCGCTGGGACATGCCAGCGCTGGCCATCGATCATCACCTGCCGGTTGCCGTTCTGGTGACGGATGATGGTGAGCGCAGACCGGCGCGGACCCGAGGGTGCCGCACTGCCCATGCCTCGCCCACTGCGCAGCAGAATCGAGAACGAGCCCTCGGAGGAGACAGCCACCGACTCTACTTCCGCCACGGAGCCCAGCCGGACGCCGCCTTGGGCCTCAAGCTGCACAGTCGCTTTCGAAAAGCCGGGAAGTCGCGGCAGCTTCGCCGCCAGATGTCCCGTCGCACCGCCCAGTGCCGCCGTTACCACCATGACGAGGACGTGCGCGGCGTTGCCGCCCATCACCTTGCCGTACTTCCTGCCGGCCTCATGGAGTTGCTCGAAGGTTGTCGCGCGGTCCGCCTGTCCTGACAGGTCCGCCCATCCCTTCACCAGGCTCCACACCGTGTCCACCCCCAGCCACGCGATGAAAGCCACCGTCATGAGCGCGGCAACACCTTTGGTGATCGGCTCGGGGAGCAGCCACATCCCGAAGTATACGGCGGCAGTGGTCAGCACCATGGCCAGCACCGCCCTGGGGTTCACCATCTCCTTGAGTGAGCGCTTCATCTCTCCCAACGTGGGCCCCAGCGCCAGGGCCAGCGCGAGAATGCGCCGGTCGCTCCTGCTCAGCGTTGGGCCGTCTTCCAGCAGCCCGATGCAGTCTCCGCCTCCGAACTCCTCTTTGCACAAGTTCAGGTACGCCTCTGTCTGCTGCGCCGCTGTCGGCACCAATAGAGGGCTGTCTTCCTCCAGAGGCGTCATCCGCATGATCTTCCCGCGCTCCACCTCCGCGAGAAGTTCGGTCTCCAGTTCTTGCTCAAGCACCCAGTGGGCCGTTTCCCAAGGCCGAGCCGAGGGCTTCACGTCTCGCGCCCACTTCGTCATGAAGCGCTGGAAGGCTTCGACATCCACCTCGACGGGGCCGGCTTTCAAGGCTCCCGCGGTGAGAACGTGCAGTTCGTACCGAGCCGCAGCGAGTTCTCTCTCGTACGAGTCCGCTTCACGCCTGAGCGGTTGTTTCGTTCCCGCACATGCTGTCAGCAGCACCAGCAGTGCCGCGCCCACTTCACGCTTTCCCACGAGAGCCTCCAGCGCAGGCAGTGTTGGCCGGTTCTTCAGCGGCGCGGGCGCATCCGGTAGGCCACGAACGAGGCCACGTCCGGGAATGCGAAGTACGGGTTGGACCGGCGCACCTCACCCATCGCCGCCACCGGCTTGTCCGCGTAGTCGTGCCCCGGCCACAGCCGCGTCTCGTCCGGCACCTTCAGCAGCACCTGGCTCAGCGAGCGGTACATCTCCTCCGGGTTGCCCCCGCGCATGTCACACCGCCCGCATCCATTGATGAAGAGCGTGTCCCCCGACACCAGCGAATCCCCCGCCAGCAGGCAGTGCGAGCCCGGCGTGTGCCCTGGCGTATGCAGCGCCTGGAAGCGCCGCTCGCCCACCGTGATGGCATCCCCCGGGCCCAGCGGTCGCAGCGCATCTCCCGCCAGCGTCCGCAGATCCTCCGAGAAGTCCACCTCCTCGCGCTGCGCGTAGACGGGGATGTCGTGCCGCACCAACAGCTCCGGCAGCCCGTTGATGTGGTCCTTGTGGCAGTGCGAGACGAACGCCCCCACCAGCCGCTTGCCCTCCTGCTCCACCGCGCGCTCGATGGCCGGCACGTCCCACGCCGGATCCACCACCAGCACCTCGGGCGAGCCCTCCACCCCCACCAGGTACACGAAGTTGTCCATCGGCCCCAACTTCAGCTGGTGCACGTACGGCGTCTCCACGGACATGCCTGCCTCCTCGGTGGGCCCAGCCGCCGACTCTACTTCCCTAACAGCCCGCTTGAGATGTAACCCGCTTCGCTCTTGAATACCCCAGGCCCGGACACACCCCTGGAGGTTCCGTGAACAGACCGCTTCTGACACTCGCCTGTACCCTGCTCGCGGTCTCCAGCTTCGCCGCGCCGCCCAAGGCCACCTTCAAGTTCACCCCGCCCCCCGACAACGAGCGTCCCGTCATTGTCGACGCCACCATCGGCCCCCAGGGCAGCGACTTCGCCATGCGCCTGCGCTTCGACAAGGAGCCCTGGGGCGAGCTGTGCAAGAACCGCTGCGCCAACGCCACCCTCTTCCTGGACACCGACAGCAACACCACCACCGGGCTCCAGTTGGGCAAGAAGATCCCCGAGACCGGCGCCGACCTGGCCGTCATCGTTCAGGGCGCCCGCGACTACAAGGGCACCAGCTCCGACAGCTTCCTGCGCGTCAAGGTGCGCCAGTTCACCAGCGCCTCGAAGAACGTCGATGACACCGAGGCCCTCGCCGACCTCAACCACCGCCAGGACCCCGAGCGCGTTCAAATCGAAGAGAACACCATCTACCTGCTCATCGACGCCACCGCTCCCACCCTGCCCTCCGCTCGCAAGGTCCGCGTCGTCTACCATCCGACCGGCGGCCAGGCTGTCCAGGCCACCATCCCCGGCATGCTCAGCGGCGGCTCGAGCTCCAACGTCCGCATCTTCCGCGGCAGCGGCAGCAAGAAGGGCTGGGGCAAGGCCAAGGAGGCAGGCTCCCGCCCCTCCAACGACAACGGGTAGTCCTTTCCCGGTCGCACCCCACGTCCCGCCTGGACTACGGCCAGGCGAGCCTTAAATCCCGTGTTTTCGCTGCTTTACGCGCGTCTTTTGTTGGCGCAATATACTGAACGCCCGTATAGTTCTAGCGCCTTTGAGGGGTCTTAACCCCTCGATTTTGTTCCCTCTGTCAGTCGCCCATGGTAGGGGGGCCACCATACATACATCCCTCCCGGGGGCGCGGAGTGCGCGAGGCGCGCTTTGCGTTCGGGTACGGATGTTACTTGCCTGAACACATGAGCATGCTCGCACAAGCCGATACCAAGACACGCAAGAAGCAGGGCGCCTCGGGCAACGGGGGCAAGGGTGGATCCGATGCGGCCGGTGGTGGCGGGGGTGAGAACTCCATGCCCGCCGCGCTCGCCGAAGAGGCCCGCCGGCGCTACCTCAACTACGCCCTGTCGGTCATTACCTCGCGCGCCCTGCCTGACGTGCGCGACGGCCTCAAGCCGGTGCAGCGCCGCATCCTCTACGGCATGTACCACGACCACCGGCTTACCCAGGACGCCAAGTACCAGAAGTCGGCCAAGGTGGTCGGTACCATCATGGGCCAGTACCACCCGCACGGCGACACGGCGATCTACGACGCGCTGGTGCGCATGGCGCAGGACTTCTCGCTGCGCTACCCGCTGGTGGACGGCCACGGCAACTTCGGCTCGCTGGACGGCGATGCCGCGGCGGCCATGCGTTACACCGAGTGCCGCCTGGCGCGCATCTCCGACGAGCTGCTTGGAGAGCTGGGCAAGAAGACCGTGGGCTTCCGGCCCAACTACGACGGCACCCTCTTCGAGCCCATCGTCATCCCCTCGCGCGTGCCGCAGCTTTTGATGAACGGCACCACGGGCATCGCCGTGGGCATGGCCACCAACATCCCGCCGCACCACCTGGGCGAGCTGGTGGATGCGCTGCAGGCGCTCATCGACGACGGCAACCTGACGGTCAAGGACCTGATGAAGTACATCAAGGGTCCGGACTTCCCCACCGGCGGGCAGATCCTCAACAGCAAGGCCGAGCTGCGGGAGATCTACGAGACGGGCCAGGGCTCCATCCGCATCCGCGCCGAGCACGAGCTCGAGGAGACCAAGAAGGGCGTGCAGCAGATCATCATCACGTCCATTCCCTACACGGTGAACAAGAGCAACCTGGTGGCCAAGATTGGCGACCTGGTGCGCGAGCGCAAGCTGCCGCTGCTGCTGGACGTGCGCGACGAGTCCACCAAGGAAGTGCGCATCGTGATGGAGATCAAGCGCGACGCCAGCCCCGAGCTGGTGATGGCGTATCTCTACAAGCACACGCCGCTGCAGACGACGTTCGGTGTGAACCTCACCTGCCTGGTGCCCACCGAGAACCCCGAGGTGGGCGCGCCCAAGCGGTTGGACCTCAAGAGCATCCTCCGCTACTTCCTCGACTTCCGCTTCGAGGTCGTCACCAAACGCTTCCAGCACGAGCTGGCCGAGCTGCAGAAGCGCGTGCACGTGCTCGAGGGCTTCGAGAAGGTTTACGACGCGCTGGATGAGATGATCAAAATCATCCGCGCGTCCGAGGGTAAGCAGGACGCGGCCAAGAAGCTCATGGCCCGCTTCAAGCTGGATGAGCTCCAGGTGGACGCCATCCTCGAGATGAAGCTCTACAAGCTGGCCCGCCTGGAGATTCTGGTCATCCAGGACGAGCTCAAGCAGAAGCGCCTCGAGGTCAAGCGCATCGAGAGCATCCTCAAGGACAAGCGGAAGATCTGGGGCACCGTCAAGGACGAGCTGGCCGAGATCAAGGCCACCTACCAGGACAAGCGGCGCACCCGCATCGGTGGCGCTGGCGCCGAGGAGGTCGAGTTCGACGCGGACGCCTTCATCGCCGACGAGGACGCCCATGTCGTCCTCACCCGCGACGGCTGGATCAAGCGCGTGCGCGAGGTGAAGGACCCGTCCACCACCCGTCTGCGCGAGGGCGACGCGGTGATGACGGTGCTCGCGGGCAGCCTCAAGGCCAACCTGGTGCTGTTCAGCAACCTGGGCGCCGCCTACGTCACCCGCTTCAACGACGTGCCGGCCTCCACCGGCTACGGCGACCCGGTGCAGAAGCTGTTCAAGTTCGACGACAACGAGCGCATCGTCGGCGCGCTGTCGCTGGACGCGCGGCTGCCCCGGCCCGAGAAGCTGCTGGCCGTCACCAAGGACGGTCTGGGCCTGCGCTTCGCGCTCGACGGGCACACCGAGGTGTCCACCCGCTCGGGCCGCCGCTACGCCAAGACGGGCGAGGGCGACGAGATCATCGGCGTGCAGCGCGTGGGTGAGAAGGACCTGGTGGCGGTGCTCACCGAGAAGACCAGCGCGATGGTCTGCAGGGTGAACGAGGTGAATGAGCTGCAGGGCCCGGGCAAGGGCGTGATGGTCATCAAGGTGGAGGAGAACGACCGAGTGGTCGACTTCCTCGCGGTGCCGCCCGGAACGAAGGACCGAGCGATCGAGTTCGAGACGCAGAAGGGCCGCAAGCTGAGCCTCAACCCCGCCAAGTACGAGGTGACGGGCCGCGGCGGCAAGGGCCACGAGATGTCTCGCAAGGACGCGGTGAAAGAGGTGGTGCGCCCCATCACCTTCATCCCGCTGCCGGAAGCGAAGAAGGACTAGCCGAGGAACGCCATGGCGAAAAAGGACACGTACACAGGTGCGGATATCCAGGTCCTCGAGGGCCTGGAGCCGGTGCGCAAGCGCCCGGCCATGTACATCGGGGGCACCGACAGCGTGGGCTATCACCACCTGCTCTGGGAGATCCTCGACAACTCGGTGGACGAGGTCATCAACGGCCACGCCACCCTCGTGGAAGTCACGCTCCACAAGGATGGGCGCACCATCACCGTGGTGGACAACGGGCGCGGCATCCCCGTGGACATCATGCCCAAGTACAAGAAGCCCGCGGTGGAGATCATCCTCACCACGCTGCACGCGGGCGGTAAGTTCGAGCAGGGCAACTACATCCACTCGGGCGGTCTGCACGGCGTGGGCAGCTCGGTGGTCAATGCCCTGGCGCGCAAGCTGGTGGTCAACATCAAGAAAGACGGCAAGCACCACGTGCAGACGTATGCGCGCGGCAAGGCCATCAGCCCCCTCAAGGTGGAGGGCCCCGCCCGCGGCACCGGTACCTCCGTCACCTTCGAGCCGGATCCGGAGATCTTCGGCGAGAAGCTGAAGTTCGATCCGGAGACCATCCGCGAGCGGCTGGAGGCCAAGAGCTACCTGCACAAGGGCATGACGGTCGTCTGGAAGGACGACACGGCCCACCCCCACCAGCACATCACCTACAAGCACGACGGCGGCATCGCCGAGTACCTCAGCAAGATGGTGGTCGAGCGCAACAAGCCGGTGGTTCCGCCCGGCAGCGCCGTCTTCTACCACTCGCGTGACAACGGGGTGCGCCTGGAGGCCGCGCTGGTGTGGACGGAGGCGACGGACGAAACCATCCGCTCGTACGTCAACGGCATCCCCACCGCGCAGGGCGGCACGCACGAGGCGGGTTTGCGCGGCGCGGTGGTGAAGGCGGTGCGCAACTACATCGAGACGCACGACCTGACGCCCAAGGGCGTCACCCTCACCGCCGAGGACATCCGCGAGGGCATGACGGCCATTCTGTCCTGCTACGTGGTGGAGCCGCAGTTCCAGGGCCAGACCAAGGGCCGGTTGAACAACCCCGAAGTGACGGCCCAGGTGGACGGCGTGCTGCGCCCCGCGCTGGAGAAGTGGCTCAACGACAACAAGTCCATCGCCGAGGCGGTGGTGGCCCGCATCATCCTCGCCGCCCGCGCGCGCGAAGCCAGCCGTGCCGCCTCCCAGGCCGTCAGCCGCAAGACGGCCGTCAGCCACCGGCTCAATCTGCCCGGCAAGCTGGCCGACTGCTCGTCCACCGAGCCCGCCACCAGCGAGCTGTTCATCGTCGAGGGTGACTCGGCAGGTGGCTCCGCCAAGCAGGGCCGCGACCGGCGCACCCAGGCCATCCTTCCGCTGCGCGGCAAGGTGCTCAACGCCGAGCAGGCCTCCACCGACAAGGTCACCGGCAACAAGGAGCTCCAGGACATCGTCAGCGCCCTGGGCTGCGGCATCGGCTCGGACTTCGACATCTCCAAGCTGCGCTACGGCCGCGTCTTCCTGCTGATGGACGCCGATAGCGACGGTCACCACATCGCCACGCTTCTGCTCACCTTCTTCTACAGGCACCTACGCCCGCTCATCGAGAGCGGCGCGGTGCACATCGCCCAGCCGCCGCTGTACCGGGTGGACATCGGCAAGGAGACGTACTGGGCGCTGGATGAGGCGGACCGCGACCGCATCATTCAGGAGAAGTCCAAGGGCAACGCCAAGCCCAACATCATGCGCTTCAAGGGACTAGGCGAGATGACCGCCGACGAGCTGAAGATGACGACGCTCGACCCGAAGAACCGCATGAGCCTCAAGGTGACCATCGACAATCCGTTGGAGACGGATCGGGTCATCAATGACCTGCTGGGTAAGGACGTGAGCGCGCGCTTCAAGTTCATCATGGAGCGAGCGGGCGAGGTCCAGGAGCTAGACGTCTGATCCCCCTGGGGGAAAGCCCCAGGAAGACGGGATGGGGAATGGTGCAGGAGGGCCCGGCTCGGGTAGCATTCGCGGCCGTGTCCAACGTACGCCTGTTCCTCATCCTCGCGCTCACCCTCGCGCTGAGCGTCTCCGCTGAAGCCCAGTCTTCTCGCAAGAAGAAGGGCAAGGGCGGCAAGAAGCCGGCGATCACCAAGCCGGTGCCGATGAAGCCGGATCCGGAGCCCGAGCCGGGGGCCACCGAGCCCTCCGCCGTCGAGCCGAGCACGGACATGGCGCCTCCCACCGCCGCCAAGCCGGAAACCGAGGCTCCCGCGGCCCCGGCCAAGCCCGCGGTTGCCAACAGCGCCGTGGTGCTCGCCATCGCCCGCTCCGCCAACGCGCAGGAGTCGGCCGGCCAGCTCCAGGAGGAACTCAACCGCCTGCTGGGCCAGAAGCCGGACGTGCAGCTGGTGGACCTGGCCTCGGCCTTCCCGCCGCCCGCAATGCCCTCGCTCGCCGAGGCCGATGCGCTCTTTGAGGCGGGCAAGGAGCTGTACGACAACCTGGATCCCGAGACCGCCGCGGGGAAGTTCCTCGCCGCCATCGAGGCCTACGAGAAGCACCCGGTGGCGTTCAAGCCGGAGCGGCTCGCCAACGCCTTCATCTTCCTGGGCGCCTCGCAGCTGCTCAATGGCGACAAGGAGGGGGCGAAGGTCTCCTTCGAGCGCGCGCTGGCCGCCAGTCCCAAGACGCAGCCCAACGCGGGGATGTTCGGCGCGGATGTGCAGACGGCCTTCACCGACGCGCAGCAGGCCTTCAATGCTCAGGCGAAGGCCACCCTTACCATCGACTCGAAGCCCTCGGGCGCCACCGTCACCGTGCGCGGTGAGGAGGTGGGCGTTACCCCGCTGAAGAGCGTGCCGGTGCACGCCGGCCGCCACCCGGTGATCCTCACGCTGCCAGGCTATGTGCCCTACGCCTCCTATCCGCAGGTGGGCCCGGGGAAGACGGCCGAGGTGAAGCCTCAGCTCGAGCCGCTTCCCGCGCTGGCCGAGGTGCTCACCGCCGCGGGCCGCGCTACCACCGAGAAGGCGTTCGACGCGGACCGGATGCCGCCCGACGTGGGCCAGATCGCCGACAAGCTCGGCGCGCGCTACGTGGTGCTCGCCGCCGTGGAGAAGGACAAGCGGGACCCGGCCGAGGCCGAACTGCAGGTGTGGGATGTGACCGGCAAGAACCGGCTGCGCGGCCTGGAGGTCGAGCTGGGCTCGAAGGATCCGGACAACAGCACGGTGGCCGCGGCGGACCGCATTCACGGCTTCCTCACCGGCTCGCCCATGCTGGCGTCTCAGCAGTCCTCCTCGTCCAAGAGCAGCGGCATGCCGCAGATCATGAAGAAGCCCTGGTTCTGGGCGGCGGTGGTCGGCGGCGCGGCGGTGGTTACCGGTGGCGTGCTGTACGCCACGCAGGATCGCAGCCGTCCGGGCTGGGTGGGCTCGGGCGTTCCGGGCCTGCCTTTCTAGGGTGCATTGAATGGCTGCCCGTTCACACCCGTCGGCAGGTCTCGAGGTGTTCATGAAAGCCCTGGTACTCGCCCTCCTCCCCGCGCTGGCCCTGGCCGCTCCTCCGCCCACTCCGCGGCGGGTCAGCGCCCTGCTCATCCCCATGGATCAGGGGGCTGAGGCCAACGCCGTGAAGTTCGAGACGTACATGAACGAGGCCCTGGAGCAGTTCCAGGGCTTCACGGTGAAGAAGCCCGAGGAGCTGTTCGGGATGCCCGCCGATGACGAGGCGCAGGCCTCGCTCAAGCGCGGCGCCAAGGGGCTCGAGGAGAGCCTGGCGGCCTACGAGGCCAAGGAGTTCGAGGACGCCGAGCGCAAACTGCGCGCCACCCTCAAGGAATTGCACCTGGCCGTGGGCGCGATGTCCACGTGCACCGAGCTGTGCGAGGCCACCGCCCTGTACGCCGCCGTGTTGCACCAGCGCGGAGACATCGAGGAGGCGAAGCTGCACATCATCGATCTGATGGCGCTCAACCCCACCTTCGAGCTGAGCCCCAAGCGGTACGTGAGGGACTTCATCGCCCTGAGGGCCCAGGTGGCCACCGGCCGCAGCGCCGCGCTGCGTGGCAGCGCGACGGTGAAGTCGCGTCCCTCGGGCGCCCGCGTCTACGTGGACGGCGAGTTCCAGGGCTTCACGCCGATGACGCTGCCCACGATGCAGATCGGCAAGCACATGCTGCGGCTGGATCGCCCCGGCTTCCGCCAGCACGGGCAGATCATCGAGGTGACGCCGGATGACTCGGAGGTCGTCGCCGAGCTCGACCCGACCTCGAACTACAAGAAGTACGACGCGCAGGTGGACAAGGTGGCCACCGAGATCATCAAGACGCAGCCGAGCCAGGCCGCCGTCGCGATGGGCAAGTCGCTGTCGATCGACCGCGGCGTGCTGGGCACGGTGAAGGATCTGGGCCCCAACGGCACCGAGCTGATGGTGGGCTTCTTCGATCTGCGCAACGGCAAGAAGATGGCGAGCCGGCGCGTGGTGCTCCAGGGCAACGAGTTCGGCCAGGAGAAGTCGGAGGTGACGCGCCTGGTGAACTACCTGGTGAACAACGCCATGGGTGGCGGCGAGCAGAAGGTGAAGAGCTCGGACCCGCTGGACAACCGCCACGGCATGGAGGACTGGAACGGCGAGGACGAGGGCGGCCGCCGGCGGGTGACGGAGAAGCGTTCCAAGGACGGCGATCCGCTCGATCGAGTGAACGGAACCGAAGACTGGTAGTTCTCGGTGCTTGTCCTCCCAGGGAGGGAGCGGCCTAGAGTCCCGGGGGTATGCGCCTCCTGGCTCTTCTGCTGCTGCCCTCCCTTGCTTTTGCTCAGGTCCACACGTTTCTGCGCGATCCCGTCAGCTCGCGCGGAGTGACGCTGCCTCCCGAGGCCTCGGCCATCGTGGATGAGGCGACGGCGCTCTCGATCAACCCGGGGGCGCTGCGGTTCGTGGGCTCGCCGCAGCTCATCTACGTGCACGAGCGCAACCGGGCGCTGGACCAGGTGGGCAACGGCCTGTTCACCGGCACCACGCTCTTGGGCGCGGTGGGCCTGGGCTTCGGCGTGGAGTGGCTGCGCAACCGCGAGGAGCTGGACTACCGCCGCACCTCGTTCGGCTTCTCGCTGGGCACGGACACGCTGGCGCTGGGAGCCACCTACCACGCGTTCTCCGCGGAGAACCCGAACTTCGAGCGGCTGTACAGCTGGGACATCGGCCTGTCGGCGCGGCCCTGGCGCGAGTTCGCCTATAGCGTGGTGGCGCGGGACATCAACGCGCCCAGCCGGGGCGGCTTCAGCCTGCCGCGCACCTTCGAGGTGGGCATTGGCATACGGCCCTTCGACGAGCGCTACACGCTGGGCGTGGACTACCTGTTCCGCTCGGGCCGGCTGGAAGAGGGGCGGCTGGCCTACGTGCTCAAGGGCGAGCTGGTGTCGGGCGTGGGGCTGAGCGCGGGCCTCTCGCACGGCCTGATCAGCGGCGAGCAGCTCGCGGTGCAGGTGGGCCTGACACTGGACACCTCGCGCTTCGGCGTCACCTACGCGGGCGCCCGGGCGGACTCGGGCATGGACCACGTGTTCGCGATGCGCCTGTCGAGCGCGCCCTACCGGGGGGTGAAGGTGGATGCGGGCGTGGTGGCGATGGTGGACCTGAACGATCGGCTCGCGGGCGGCGTGAGCCCGCCGCTGGCCCTGTTCGGCGTCAGCGGTTCGGATCCGTACCTGCGGCTGATGCGTTTTTTCGACCTGGCCACGAAGGATCCCCAGCTGCGCGCCGTGGTGCTGAAGGTGGAGGGCATGGGCGGGGTGGACTGGGGCCAGGCCGAGGAGCTGCGGCAGGCGGTGCGGCGCCTGCGCTCCAGCGGCAAGAAGGTGATGGCGGTGCTGCTGTCGTGCGACGACAAGTGCTACTTCGTCGCCTCGTCGGCGGATCAGATTTACGCGCTGCCCGAGTCCTCGCTGCTCATCAACGGCCTGTCGGCGAGCGTCACCACGCTGGGCGGGACGATGGAGAAGCTGGGCGTCACCTGGGACGTGGCCCGGGTGGGTGACTACAAGACGGCGCCCGAGCAGCTCACCCGCACGGAGATGAGCGAGCCGCAGCGCGAGACGATCAACGCGTACCTGGACACGCAGGTGGCCTGGTACGAGGAGGCGGTGACCACCGGCCGCAAGCTGTCTCCGGGGCGGCTGCGCGAGGCATGGGCCGTGGGGCTCATTCCCACGAAGAAGGCGCAGGC
>DASVVJ010001238.1:0-9476 GCA_036389955.1 Myxococcaceae bacterium | reverse complement strand
CCGAGCTGCCCGTCGCCGTGGTGGACGGCACCGACGCGGACCGGATTGCCTCCTCGCTGGACGCGGATCCCGGGCTCAAGGCCCTGCGCCTGTCCGACGCCGACGGCCGCGATGCCCTGCGCCGGGGCAAGGTGGCACTGGTGCTCATTCCCGGGCCGCAGCCCGAGCTGCTGATGGACCCGACGCAGCCCGAGGGCCGCACGGCCCGGCTGATGACGGTGGACGCGCTGGAGCGGCTCAACGGCCGGGTGGACCAGCTGGTGGTGCAGGAGCGGCCCGTCACGGCGGTGGGCTCGCGCTACATCGACTTCCTCATCCCCGGGCTGCTGGGCCTGGGGCTGATGTCCTCGGGCGTGTGGGGCCTGGGCTGGGCGGTGGTGCAGATGCGCACCGGCAAGCTGCTCAAGCGTCTGGCCGCCACCCCCATGAAGCGCAGCCACTTCCTGCTGTCCTTCGCCTTGAGCCGCTGCGTACTGGCGGTGGTGGAGATCCTTTTCTTCGTCGCCTTCGCCAGGCTGCTGTTCGACGTACGCATGTTCGGCAGCCTCCTGTCCTTCACCGTGCTGGGACTGGTGGGCTCGCTGTCCTTTGGCGGGCTGGCCATGCTCATCGCCAGCCGGGCGGCCAGCGCGGAGACGGCCAGCGGGCTGATGAACCTCATCACCATGCCGATGATGGTGCTGTCCGGGGTGTTCTTCTCCTCGAGCAACTTCCCCGGGTGGATGCAGCCTGCGCTCAAAGTGCTGCCCCTCACCGCGCTCAATGATGGCCTGCGCGCCATCATGACCGACGGCGCCCCCTTGCCTGCCCTCTGGCCCCAGTTGCTGGTGCTCGCCGTGTGGGGATTCATTCCGTTCGGGCTCGCGGTACGCTACTTCAAGTGGATGTAGCGCGGGCCCCGGGAGGGTAAGGTCCGCGCCCCGGAGGTAACGTCCGTGAACGCCGTGCACCCCCCTCTCCCCCGCAGACTGTGGCTGGTCCTGTTCCCGCTGCTCGTGGCGGGCTGCGTCCCGAGCGCACAGCCCGTGGCACCCTCGGGGACTGTCCGTCTCACCGTGCTGCACCTCAACGACGTGTACCAGTTCGCTCCCATGGATGGGGGGCGCATCGGTGGACTCGCGCGCGTGTCCACGCTGCGCAAGCAGGTGCTTGCCCAGTCTCCGAACACGCTGACGCTCTTCGCGGGCGACACGCTGGCGCCCTCCGTGGAGTCCATCACCGAGGTGGACGGCAAGCCGCTGCGGGGCCAGCAGATGATCGACGCCTGGAATGCACTGGGCGTGGACTACGCCGTGCCGGGCAACCATGACTTCGACTTCGGAGACGCGGTGCTGCGCGAGCGCATTCAGGCCTCGCGCTTCCCGTGGCTCGCCGCGAACATCATCGACAACCACACGGGCCGGCCCTTCGAGGGGCTCGAGCCTTACGCGCTGCGGGAGCTGGGCGGGGTGAAGGTGGGCCTGTTCGGAGTGCTGCTGGCGGAGACGGAGGTGTCCTCCAGCGTCTCGCAGGACACGCACATCCAGGAGTTCTGCAAGGCGGCGCGGCCGGTCGTCTCGCGGCTGCGCGCGCAGGGCGCCACCGTCATCATCGCGCTCACTCACCTGGAGCTGGAGCAGGACCGCCAGCTCGCGCGCTGCGTGCCGGTGGACGTCATCATCGGCGGGCATGACCACGAGCGGATCGAAGACCGCTCGACGGGCACGCCCATCTTCAAGGTGGCGGCGGATGCGGTGGAGTTGGGCCGGCTGACGCTGGACGTGGACGAGAGCAGCGGCACGGTGCGCAAGCTCGACTGGAGAGTGCTCAAGGTGACGAACAAGGTGCAGGAGGATCCCTCCTTCGCCGTGGCGATGCGGCGCTATGACTCGCTGGTGGCGGAGCTGGCCCAGCCGGTGGGCCAGACCACCGTGCCGCTCGATGCGCGCAAGAAGGCCGTGCGCAGCCAGGAGACCAACCTGGGCTCGCTCATCGCCGACGCCCTGCGCGACGCGGCGGGCACGGATGTGACGCTGGTCAACGGCGGCGCTATCCGCGGCGACACCGTCTTCCCCGCTGGCGAGCTGGCCCGGCGAGAAATCCTCTCCATCTTCCCGTACGCGGACAAGCTGGTGCGGATGGAGGTGACGGGCGCTGTCCTGCTGGAGGCGCTGGAGAACGCCGTCAGCAAGAGCGCCGAGGATCCGGAGCCCGGGCGGTTCCTCCAGGTGTCGGGCCTGCGCTTCGCCTTCGATGTGAAGCGGCCCAAGGGCCAGCGGGTGCTCTGCGCGACGGTGGGCGGCAAGCCCCTGTCGCCCACGGCCCGATACAGCGTGGCCACGCTCAGCTTCATCACGAGCGGCAAGGACGGCTACGAGATGTTCCGCGGCCTGCCCACCACCGCTGCGCTGGATGGGGACCGCACTCCGCGCGAGGTGCTGGGCGAGGCGCTGCGCACCGGGAAGCCCTCGCCAATGAAGAAGGGCGATGGGCGCATTCAGCGGCTCTCGGGCGCTGGTGCCTCGGATAAGTACTGCGCCCCGGCCTCGGCCTCGCTGTAACGGGAGCTAGCGGGAGTTCTGCCGCTCGTAGGCCCTCAGCAGTTCCCGGACCCTCGCCGCGTTCGGGTTGTCCGGGGCCCGCCGCAGGAACTCACGGTAGTGCTTCGCGGCCAGTTCGGGGTTGCCGATCCGGGCATAGCTGGCCCCCAGCACCATGTGGCACTGCGCGCTGTCCGGCGCCAGCTCGAGGCACTGCCCGGCCAGAACAATGGCATCGCCGAACTGCTTGGCCCTCAAGAGCTTCATCGCGTCGTCATGAGCGACCTTTGCCGCCTTGGCATCCACCGGTGACCTGGAAACCGCCCGTGGCGGGGACTTCACCGGTTTTGGAGGGGGATAGGAGATAAAGGACGTGCTCTCGGATTGCTGGGTGAGCCGAAGGCGAACGGTGCCCCGGTTATCCGACGGATCGCTGTCGATGAAGCCACAGCGCAGCCCGCTGGCGCCCGAGAGGCGCACGCTTGTCTCCGTCCGCAGGAGAAACTGCTGCTCCCGGTTGGACGGCCCCGACAGCCGCACGCAGGCCACCACTCCGACCGGCCCTCGTTCATCCCCCCGGGTATAAGCACTGTCCGCCATGGGCAGTGCCTCGAGCCGATAGAGGACCGCCTCATCCAGGCCCGTGAGCTGGAAGGCCTGATCGGTGCCAGCCACCTCGGGCGGAGAGAGGACGAGCCGGCCGCTGGCGCCCGACTGGAGGTTCTCCACCAGCACCTCGCGCCGGGACTGCCCGGGTGCCACGGGCGCCAGCCCGAAGACCTTGAGTCCCGTGGCGCCCTTGATCAGACGCGGCTCCCCCGCGAGCACCCCCACGGCGTCTTCCGCGCGCAACTCCAGGCCCGCCAGCCAGAAGAACAGCGGCGGCGCATCCGCGGGCGGGTTGGGCTCGGAGATGCGGTAGCTCGCCGTGGCCTGCAGCGGCAGCCGCTCCGCGACGCGAGTCACATCCACCACGTCGCGCCGCGCCTCGAGCAGGATGTTGTCGACCGGGAACTCGGCGGAGCCGCGCGGCGGCCTGGGCTCCTCCTGCCACGGGCGAAGAGGCATCTCCGGCGGCGGCGGCGCGGGCCGCGGAGCGGTGACGACCGGGGTGGGAAGAGGTATGGACGGCGGCTGTGGCTTGGAGGCTTCCGCCCTCCGGCCCGCGGTGAGCTCCTGCACGACCACGAAGGCCACGCCCAGAATGATGCCCATGAGGGCGGCCCCGATGCCCGCTGCGCCCATCAGCCTCGCGCGGGACGGCACGGCGGCGGCAGGCGCGGCACGGGTCGTCGAGACCGTGATGGGCTGGGGTAGCGGCTCCGTGCGCACATACTGAGAACCCATCGGAGCGGTGGGAGGCGGCGCCCCGCGCCACTGGGCAAGCTGCTCCAGAAACGAGTGCGGCACCTGCACCGGGCGGCCCTCGGCCGTCAGGTCATCGCGGAACAGCTCCTGAACGAAGTGCGCCAGGGACATCGCCGAGAAGCGCGGCGCGGTGGAGTACAGGAAGCCGGCCAGCGCATCCCCGAAGGCGTGGCTGGATTCGAAGCGATCCTCCCGGTTCACCGCCAGCGCCTTCATCACGATGGCATTGAGCTCGGCGGGCAGATTCGGGTTCAGCACGCCGGGCCGGGGAAACTCACCTCGGACGATCTTGGGCAGCGCCACGTACGCCTGCCCCTCCACGGGCAGCCGGCCGCAAAGCATCTCGTAGAGCACCACGCCGGTGGCCCAGACGTCGGTGCGCGCATCCACCTCCTCGCCGTGGGCCTGCTCGGGAGAGAAGAACAGGAACTTGCCCTTCACCACGCCGGGCTCGGTGTTGAAGCCGCGCAGCTCGCGGGCCTTGGCGATGCCGAAGTCGACGATTTTGACCTGGCCCTCGTAGCTGACGATGACGTTGTCGGGAGAGATGTCGCGGTGGACGATGCCCAGGGGCTTGCCGCTGTCGTCGGTGCGGGTGTGGGCGTAGTGCAGGCCCCGGCACATCTCCATGGCGATGAAGGCCGCCAGCGGCGCGGGGATGGAGGCCAGGTCGCAGTGCAGTGCCCGCTTGATGATGCGGTGGAGCGGCTGGCCGTCTACGAACTCCATGGCCAGGAAGTACTCGTCGTCCAGACGGCCGAAGTCGTAGACCTGAGCGATGTTGCCGTGGGACAGCGTGGCGGAGATGCGCGCCTCGCTGACGAACATGGAGGTGAAGGCGTAGTCGTTGCTGTACTCGGGCAGCACGCTCTTGATGAGCACGGGCTTGGTGACACCGGCGGCGCCCAGCAGGCGCGCCCGCCACGTCTCGGCCATGCCGCCGCGCCCAAGACGGGACACCATCTCGTAGCGGCCAAACTGTGCGCCAGGTCGTATCGACATGCGGTCTTCATCTTACTCCGGACATCGAGTTCTCCAGGAGCCAGTAAAACTTGCATTCCGTGCTAGAATGGCGAGACCTGCTAATTCGTGCGGAGTGAGGGAACCCGCTTGAGAGTCCCGGGAATCCTGGTGGGCGTCGCGCTCGTGGGCCTCGTGGCCTGGAAGGCTCGCGTCCCCTCCTCGGACCTGGCAGCACCGGACGCAGCGGTTGCCCGTGAGACTCCAGCGCCCACCGGGGCCTCGAGGGACACGCCCGGGACGGCGCGGGCCTCCGCTGGCGCCCCGCTTCCGGATGCGCGGCAGATCAGGGAGCAGCTCTTAACGGCCAAGGCCCGGCACTCGTTGGCCCGGGCCTTCGAGCGTGCCGCCGCGGACGGAGACTTCGCCCTGGCTCCTGGCCGCATCCTGAAGAGCCTCGTGGACCGGCGCTGTGGGCTCGATGGTCCGGCCAGCGCCAACGTGTGCCGGGCGCTCCTCTTCTCCGTCCTGAAAGAGCGGCTGGCCCTGCCGGAGGATGTCTCGCAGGAGCGGCTCTGGGACATGCTGGCGCAGGTCGATGCGGCGTACGAGCGGCTCGTCATCGGGGACCCGGCGGCCGCACGAGAGGAGGCATTCCGCGCCGCCTACACCCGCTTCCAGGAGGCCCGGCGCGGCATTGTGGGCCCGGAGCTCGATCGCCACCTCTTCGGGCTGGCAGACGAGGTGCTCACCCTGCCCTTCCAGGTGGACGACCTCCTCCGCGACTCGCGCGTCCCCCCTGGGCAGAAGCTCGCCGCTTACGAGGGCACGCTCCAGCGCATCGAGCGCGAGCACGGCGTCCGGCTCGCCTCGGTGATGGAACCCGTGGAGCTGGCCAAGCACGCGCTGCGGCTCCACGAGACCGCCGGCCCGCTGAGCCCCGAGCAGCAGCAGGCCGTGCTGGAGCGGTACACCGGCGCGCAGGTGGCCCAGCGCCACCTCGAGCACCAGCGGGAACAGCAGGAGCGGGCCGAGCGCCTGCGCGCCTTCAACCAGGAGCGCGATCACCTGCTGGAGCAGCTCTCCCGCGAAGGGCTCACCCCGGAGCAGCTCCGCCAACGAATGGCCGAGTTGGACCCGCCCCTCTTCGAGAAACACCGCCTGCGCTAACCCTTACCGCCGTTCCGAAGGAGCCCGCCCATGGAGTGTCGCAAGATCGGATGGAGCCACCGCGTGCTTGCCGCCGCGCTGGTGCTGATGTCCGCCAGCCAGGCTCGCGCCGAGGGCACGCCCACGTTCGACGCCTATTACTCGAACCATCCCAAGGCATGGTACGACGCCGCGTCCGAGATCGACTACTTCAACCCGTCGATCACCCGCTCGTGGCTGCTCAACGAGAGCTGCAACGACGCGGGGTTCTTCTCGGTGGCCACCTACAACATCTTCCACAACGTCCCGTTCGTCACCGACTTCGGCGACGAGATGGAGCAGAGCCTCGGCGAGGTGACCCGATGCGCCGACGTGGTGCTGTACCAGGAGGCCTGGGACTACGACGACCTCATCCAGGACGGGCCCAAGGCGGACCTGGCCGCGCGCGGCTACAGCATGGTGACACCCACCGGCTTCTACTGTGACGACTCCGCCGAGGGCGCCATCGAGAACGACTGCAGCGGCCTGGTCATCTTCCACAAGAGCGGCACCACGCTGGTGCACGAGCTGCCGTTCCAGGCCTTCACCACGGTGAACGGCGCCGACGTGCACAAGGAGAAGGGAGTCTGGGGCGCCATCTTCGCCAAGGAGGGCCGCTACTACTACGTCTTCAACACGCACTTCACCTACGGCAGCAACAGCCACCTGGACGGCGACGCCACCTCGGACACCTCGCGCATCTCCAACATGAAACAGTCGCTGGCGTACATGCGCGACCGGGTGAACGCGCACAAGGCCGCCTATCCGCCCGCGCTCGTGCTCTTCGGCGGTGACTTCAACGCCGACTTCGCCAGCACGCTCGCCACTTCGAAGGGCTACCAGTTGCTCAGTCAGGCCTCGGCCCAGACCTCGCTGTACGATCCCTATGACTACCGGGCCGGAGGAGCCGTCATGGGCGCCTTTGAAATCCCAGGCTTCCAGTCCAACTGGACCGGTGCCGGCACCGACACCGGCCCCAATGGCATGGCCACCGGCCCCAAGGGCGACTTCGACACGGTGCTGATCGGCAAGCCCGCGGCCTTCGGCTCGTGCACGCCGGTCTCCATCTCCTACAGCGGCTGGGCTCCCGCGTGGAAGCCGCTCGACAGTGCTCAACGGCTGTGGCCCTCCTTCACCCACTCGGACCACTACGGGCGTTGGCTGCGGGTGAAGCCCGGCTGCTAGGGCCAGCGGATGCCCCCCCGGGTGCTTTCAACGCAGGTACGCAGCGCCCTGTGGGCGGGCGCGGGAGCCCTGCTCGTCGGGCTCTCGGCGCACCTGATTCTCATCTTCCCGGCCAACCTGCTGGGCCTGGTGGGTGGCTTCGCCTGTTACTTCCGCGCGCTCGGCCACAGCAGGACACCTCGCGAGGCGGGGCTCGTGGGCGCACTGTTCGGTGGGCTCCTGGCGGCCAGCAGCCTGTACTGGCTCACCGATGTGCTCTACGTGCTGACGCCCGGCGAGCGCATCATCGGCGCGGCCGTGGTCGGCGGGTTCCTCGCGTTGATTGCGCTGCCGTACGGGCTGTGGGGCCTGGCGGCCACGCTGCTGCCCCGTCGCGCCAGGGGCCACTGGTTCTTCCTGCACGCTCCCGGACTGCTGCTGGCCCAGGCGCTCATTCACGACGTGTGGCTGGGCTTCCCCTGGCTGCACCATGGCTACTGGCTGGCCTGGGGACCATTCGGTGAGTGGCTGCCGCTGCTCGGCGCCTGGGGTTCGGGGCTGCTCCTGCTCCACCTCTCCGCCAGTCTCGGGCTCTGGGACCAGTCACCGTGGGCGCCTCAACACACGTGGGCCTCCGTGGCCGTGCTCTGCCTCGTGCTGCTGTTCCCGGCGAGCGCCACCCCAGGCGCCGCGGCCCAGCCCGTGCGGATCGCGATCGTCAGCGTCGAGCCCCCACGGGTGGGCGACAGCGCGCGGGATGATCTCGACCTGCTCTCGCGCTACGTGGTGGCCACTCAGCAGGCCCAGGCCGAGTGGACCTTCTGGCCCGAGTCCGTCATCCGTGACGGAGAAGCAACACTCGCCCCGCTCGGCTCGACGCTGGCGCCACGTGCCGGGAAGGTCTTCGCCGGGGCGCTGCTCACGGCGCCCTCGGGCCGCTACAACACCCTCGTCGAGCTGCCGAGTGGCAAGCCGCTCTACTACAAGCAGAAACGCGTTCCTTTCTCGGAGTACCTGCCCGGCGACTCCTTCCGCCAGCTCTTCGGAGCGCTCGGCATCAACACCCTGAAGACGGACGTGGCCGAGTGGCCCCGCCCCCAGTCCGCCGTGGACGTGAGCGGCGTCACCCTGCACCCCCTGCTCTGCTACGAGGTGGCCTTCACCGAGCTGATCCAGCCCGGCCCCCAGCCCACGGTGCTGCTCAACGCCGGCAACGAGAGCTGGTTCCGCAGCGCCGTGATGCACCGGATGACGCTGGCCATGGGCGTGGCCCGCTCACGCGAGTACGGCGTTCCGCTGGTGCGCTCCGTGGTGGGAGGCTACAGCGGCGTCTTCGATCCCACGGGAACTCCGGCGTGGGAGGCGACGGAGCCCCGGGAGGCCAGCACGCTTCACCGGACCCAGCTGCGCCCCCGGTCCATGGAGACACCGTACAGCCAGTGGCGACGCATGTTCCCCTGAGCCGTCAGAGCTTGAGCGGCTCTTCGATGAGCACCGGCCCGGTGGCCTTGGGATCATCCGGATCGAACGCGGGCGAATAGGGCCCGGCGTGCGTGCGCTTCCACTTGCGCGGCACGCGCTCGACCCCGATGGGGTACAGGGTGAGCTGGCCATCCGGCCCGATGCGGATGCGCAGGAAGTTCTTGAAGTCCGGCAGGGCCAGCGAGCCGAAGGCCTCGTTCGAGTGGGCGAGGAAGATGTTGACGCTCAGCCACAGGTAGAAGCCCATCACGAAGGGCCCGAGCAAAAAGCCCCCCAGAAAGGTGAGGAACACGGACATCAGGAACTTGCCCGCCAGGTGTGGCCAGCCGCCGATGCACCGGACTCCATCGGCCATCAACTCTGGACACAGGCCGATGACACTCACGGTGAGGTAACTGGCGGCCCAGGCACAGGCGATGGCCGCCAACACGTGGGCCATTCCATGCGCCGCGCCGATCCACCACCGCCACCGGCCGAACGCCACATCCGCGAAGGCCGCCAGGCTGGCGACGGTGCCCACGCCCAGCACCAGCGACCAGGGCCGCACCACCAAGGAGTGCCCCAGGGCCGACAGCACCTCCGGGAAGCGCGAGAGGCCCAGGTGGCCGATCTCCGCGTACCCCGTGAGCGACAGCATCAGGTACAGCGCACCGGTGATCAGCCCGAAGAGCGGGCTGTAGCGCATGAGGAAGAGATTCTTGCGCCCCAGCCGCCGGGACTCCTTCTCATCCGGGAAGCTCTTCTTCACCACGTAACCGTCCCGCAATTCCTTCGCCGCGGGCGCGTGGGTGGGGT
>DASVVJ010001237.1:0-40439 GCA_036389955.1 Myxococcaceae bacterium | reverse complement strand
CCACCACGCCTTCATCGTGGCGAAGATGGCGGTGGAGAAGTCCGCCGCGCGGGGTTGGATGGATGCGCCGGGCTTCCGCGCCGGCACGGGGAAGATCGCCAGCGTGCGCACCTTCAGCTTCAAGCAGCTGCGCGACAACTTCAGCCCGCCGCCCGCTGGTGACCCGAGGCGTGCGGTGCATGACCGGATGTTCGCCAACTTCGCGCGGATGTTCATCTACCTGGTCGAGGAGGACCTGCGGAAGACGGGGGAGATCTTCGACCGCACCGAGGTGCTCTACGCTGTGCGCTTCATGCGTACGTGGATCCAGCGGCTGGAGGGCGCGGAGGATCCGCAGGTCAACGCGCTGGTGCAGTCCATCGAGTCACTGGCACAATCGGCCCGGGAGCTGCGCACCGAGGCCAACCGCACCCAGAACCCTGGAACCGGGCTGCAGCCCAACGGCCGCTGGGCGGAGTTCGCCGCGCCATACGGGGGCTGAGCTCTCCCCTTGGAGGACACTTTGAGTACGCAGGCCAATCGTTCCGAGCTGTGGTCGCCCGAGGCGCGCATCGATCCGATGCCCGTCATTGCCCAGCTGCGGCAGGAGGCGCCGGTCGTCCGTCAGTTCAACCCCCACCAGGGCGCCCCCGTGTGGCTGGTCACCCGCTACAAGGAGTCCGTCGAGTTCCTGCGTGACCCGCGCTTCATCAAGGACAAGGAGAAGCTGTCTCCCACCGCGCGTAACCTCTACTTCCGGGTGAGCGAGTTCGCGGCGCTCGACCGGCACATGCTCAATCAGGACCCGCCGGCCCACACCCGGCTGCGCGCGCTCATCGGCAAGGCGTTCACCCCTCGCCGCGTCGAAGCGCTGCGCCCGCGCATCGCGGCCCTCTGCCACCAGCTGCTGGATACCCTGCAGCCTCAGGGCAGCATGGAGCTGATCTCCGCGTTCGCCTTTCCGCTGCCCATCACCGTCATCGCCGAGATGCTGGGAGTGCCCCGCGAGGACCATGTCCGCTTCCGGGAATGGGTCACCATCATCTTCACCCCCGCCGTGGGCGGTGACTTCGAGCCCTTGCGGCGTGCGGCCAAGGAGCTGCACCTGTACCTGACGGACTTCCTGGCCCGGCGCCGCGCCGAGCCCGGGGACGATCTCACCAGCGCGCTGATCTCCGCCGAGGAGCAGGGAGCCCACCTCACCTCGGAGGAGCTGCTGGCCATGGTGTTCCTCCTCATGGTGGCGGGCCATGAGACGACAGTGAACCTGCTCAGCAGCGGCATGCGCGCCCTGCTGGAGAACCCCGAGCAGCTCCAGCGGCTGCGCTCCAACCCCGCTCTGATCGATCCGGCGGTGGAGGAGCTGCTGCGCTACTGCGGCCCGGTGAAGACCACCACCCCGCGCTTCGCCCTCGAGGAGTTGGAGTTCGCCGGACAGCGCATCCCCGCCGAGGAGATGATCGTCTCCCTGCTGCTGTCCACCGGCCGCGACCCTGAGCAGTTCACCGACCCCGATCGGCTGGACCTCACCCGCTCGCCCAACCGCCACATCGCCTTCGGCTTCGGCATGCACTTCTGCGTGGGGGCGCCCCTGGCCCGGCTGGAGGCCTCCATCGCCTTCCCCATCCTGCTGGAGCGGCTGCCCAAGGTGCGCCTGGCGGTGCCCGCCTCGGAGCTGCGGTGGCGCAACAACCTGCTCATGCACGGCATGGAGAAGCTGCCGCTGGCGTTCTGATCAGAGGCTCTCGCCGGTGTCGTTGCGGTTCTGGAACATGAAGCGCTCGGCCGGCATGCGCCGGGCGCGGAGGATCCACCCCCACCAGGCCACCTCGTTCGGCGGCTGGTAGGGGATGCGCCTCAGGTGGTAGCCGGGCACCGCCGGGTACAGGTGGTGCAGTTCGTGCGCGTCGAAGTGCAGCAGCACGCCCGCTGAGAACCACCGGGGAAAGCGCAGGGAGCGGGTGAAGACGCCCTGCTCCGCCGCCGTGAAGGGCCGCACCGGGGCTCCGCCGCTGAGCTGCACCGGAATGTGCGTGTGCTGGCTGAGCAGGATGATGTCCAGGAACACCAGGCTCAGCAGCAGCCCCAGCCCCACCAGCCGCAGCAGGCCCGCGGGACCGAGCCAGGCGAGCAGTCCTCCATAGAGGAGCACCAGGCCCGCGAGGTCCACCGCGAAGGCGACGCGGTGCCGGCGCTCAGGGAACAGCCGCCATAGCCGGGGAATGTGCCAGAAGTTGCTCACGCGGTAGAGCACCGAGAACAGTGGGAGCCACCAGCGCCAGCACGTGTTGATGATGAGCCGCTCCGCTCGGGCCAGCGGCCTGGGCACCAGGGACATCGTGGTCGGATCCAGATCCTGCCAGCCGACCCACTTGT
The DNA here is from genome assembly GCA_036389955.1 of Myxococcaceae bacterium. Taxonomy (GTDB): domain Bacteria; phylum Myxococcota; class Myxococcia; order Myxococcales; family Myxococcaceae; genus DATHBR01. The sequence continues at coordinate 38,084 of DASVVJ010001237.1, read as the reverse complement.
GATGTTGGCCGTGCACGGCGGTCCACACCGTGAAGGGGATTGCACAGAACACACTGGCCAGCCGGCCCACCAGTCCGTGCAGGCGCCGCGTCCGGAAGAGCGTGCCGTGCCCCGCCTCGTGCAGCAGCACGAACCACTGCACCAGCGCCACCGCCAGCAGTGCCTGTCCCAGGAGCCACGGGCCCACTTCTCCGAGCGAAGAGAGCCACAGCGCGAGCGCGGTCAGCACCGAGAAACCCAGGACGATCCACGCGCCGGTGAGATTGCTCGGGCGCAGATGCAGCACGTCTCGGGGACTCGGCGGGCGGCATTCAAACTGCATAGGGGGCTCTCCACGAAAGCGGGTGCACGAGTGCATCCGCGCGACTCCTTGCACGTGAGGGACCATGAGCTGGCCGTGGACAGGCACCCGAAACCCCTTCCTGTTGGAAGTGAGTCCCGAGCTCTCACCGCTGCGCTGCGCGCTCTTCATTCTGGTGGCGTTCATCCTCGCGGGCTCGGCGCAGACGTGGTGGTTCAAGAGCCCGCGCTCGGCCCGCTTCGCGCTGCCGCTCGATGGAGGCCGCACCTTCCGGGGCCGCCGCCTCTTCGGTGCCAACAAGACGTGGAAGGGCTTCGTGGTGATGGTGCCCGCGACGATGCTCGCCTTCGCGCTGCTGGGCGCCAGCGTGAGCGGGCTGCCCGGGCTGTGGCCGCTGAATCCGCTTCAGTACGCGCTGCTCGGCGGGTGCGCGGCGCTGGGGTTCATGCTGGGGGAGCTGCCCAACTCCTTCATGAAGCGGCAGCTCGGCATCGCTCCGGGCGAGGCACCGGCCCGGGCGTGGGGACGGTGGCTGTGCTTCTCCATGGATCGGCTGGACTCCATTGTCGGGGCGCTGCTGGTGATGAGCGTGCTGGTGCCGCTGGGCTGGCAGGTGTGGCTGCTGGTGCTCGCCGTGGGGCCGGCGGTTCACTGGCTCTTCAACGTGGCGCTGTATGCCCTGGGCGTGAAGGCGAGGCCCGCATGAGCGCGCTCTTCCGCCGGTTCGAGGAGGCCGAGCACCCAGGTGAAGTGGGCGGCAAGGCGCACTCCCTCGGGAGGATGCGAAAGCTGTCCATCCCCGTGCCCGAGGGCTTCATTGTCACCAACGCCGCGTTCCAGGCGTTCCTGGCCCAGGATGGGCTCGGCGAGCGGATTCACGGGCTCCAGGCGGGGCTGCGGCGGGAGGACCTTCCGTCCATCGATGCGGCGGCGCGGGAGATTCAGACGCTCGTGCTCGGGGCGCCGCTGCCTGCGTCGTTCCGGGAGCAGCTTTTGGCTTGGCGCTCGGAGGTGCTGAAGGGCGAGGAGCTCATCGTTCGCAGTTCGGCGGTGGGAGAGGACTCGCGGGAGGCTTCCTTCGCGGGACAGCTCGACTCGCACCTGCACGTGCGGACGCCCGAGGAACTCGAGCGAGCGCTCGCGGGATGCTGGGCCTCGTACTGGTCCCGCCGTTCCCTGGCGTACCAGCTCTCGCGCGGGGTTCCGCTGCGGGGAATGGGCGTGGTGGTGCAGCGGCTGGTGCCCTCCCGTGTCGCGGGAGTGCTCTTCACGCGGGGGCCCGGCAACTCCCCCAGCGAGGAGATGCTGGCCGAGTACTGCTACGGGCAGGGCGAGGCGCTCGTCTCCGGCCGGCTCAACCCGGGCAGCTTCACCATCTCGCGTGGGGGCCATCGGTGGCGCCACGTCAGCACGCCGGAGCAGGAGGCGGATGAGGCGGCGGGCCTGCTCGATGCGGCGCGCATCGCCCAGCTCGCCCGGCAGGGCATGCTGCTGGAGGCGCAGTTCGGCGGCCCGCAGGACATCGAGTGGACGATTGATGGCGATGGACAGCTCTACTTCGTCCAGGCCCGGCCCATCACGGCGCCGCTCGGGGACACCAAGGCGCCCGTCTGCCTGTGGTCCAACGCGAACATCAGCGAGAACTTCCCTGGCCCCGTCACGCCGCTGCTCTACTCCGTGGCGGCCGAGGGCTACCGCTGCTACTTCCGCAACCTGGCCCTGGCGTTCGGCGTCTCGCAGCGGCGGCTCGATCGCATCGAGGCTCCGCTCCGGCACCTCATCGGCGCCCACGGCGCGCGGCTCTACTACAACCTGACGAACATCCACGCGGTCCTGCGGGCAGCGCCTTATGGAGACCTGCTCGCCCGGTACTTCGATCAGTTCGTGGGGGCTCCCACCGCGCCGGATGCTCCCACGGCGGAGGGAGAGGCGGAGTCCCGGCTCTCGCATGCGCTGGAGCTGGCGGTCATCGTCTTCAAGACGGGCCGGCTCTACCTGTCCATGGAGGAGCGGCTCCAGGAGTTCGAGCGCACCGTGGACACCTTCTGCGCGCGCTCGCACCCCTCGTTGCTGCCAGACAAGCCGCTGTCCGAGCTGCGGGAGGATCTGCTCGGCTTCCTCGACATCCGCTTCCGGCGGTGGACTCACGCTTCGCTGGCCGATGCCGCCGCCATGGTCTGCTACGGTGCGCTTCAGCAGCTCCTGCGCCACGAGTTCCCCGCGCCAGAGCAGGCCGCGCTCCACAACACCCTGCTCAAGGGGCTGTCGGACCTCGCCAGCAGTGCGCCCATTGACGCGCTGTGGTCTCTGTCCCGCCAGGTCCGTGAAAATCCGGAGCTGCGCGCCCTGTTCTCCACCTTGCCGGGCCACGAGCTGGCACGGCGGCTCCGGGACGGGGCCTTCCCCGGATTCCAGCGGGCACTCGAGGACTTCCTGGAGCGTTTCGGCTTCCGTGGCTCCGGCGAGCTGATGCTCACCCTGCCCAGCTTCCAGGAGGATCCCTCCGGGTTGCTCGACATTCTCAAGGGCTACGTGGGCCTGGAGGGCGTCTCGCCGGCTGAGCGGCTCCGGACCCAGACCGCCGAGCGCGAGGCCATCACCGCGAGCATCCGGGAGGAGCTGCGTCAGCGGCGCTGGGTGTCCTTCCTTCCGTTCACCGATCGGGCCCGGCTCTTCGAGAACCTGCTGACCTGGACGCAGAAAGCCGTGGGCTTTCGCGAGCGGGCGCGGATGAAGCAGGCCCTGCTGTACACGCGGCTGCGGCGCATCTCCCTCGCCATCGGAGAGAAGCTGGCTCGGCGCGGGCAGCTCCGCACGGCGGAGGACCTCTTCTTCCTCACCTATCAGGAGATCGACGCGCTGCTGTCCGGCACGGCGATGTTCGCCGGTGGCACCGCCGCGCTCATTGCCCTGCGGCGCACGCAGCACGAGGAGCTCAGCCGCATGAGCCCTCCGGACACCTTTACCCTGCGCGATGGGGAGGTGCTCACCGGCACCACGCCCACGGTGGCTGGCGAGGACACCCCGGAGACAGGGCCGCTCACCGGCACAGGCACCTGCGGAGGACAGGTCACCGCGCGCGGCACGGTCATGGAGGATCTCTCCGACTCGCACCTGCTCACCGCGGGCGACATTCTCGTCACCCGGCAGACGGATCCTGGCTGGGCCCCCGTGTTCTTCCTGATCAAGGGCCTGGTGATGGAGCGCGGCGGGATGCTGTCGCACGGTTCCATCCTCGCCCGCGAGTTCGGCCTGCCCTCCGTGGTCGGAGTGAAGGACGCCACCCGGCGCATTCGCCAGGGTCAAACGCTCTCGGTGGACGGAGATCTCGGCCATGTCCGCTCGCTCGACTGAAGCCCTGGCCTGGCTGCGCGAGCGCTACCCGCTCTGGCGCTTCCTGCCGCTCGCCGTGTTCCTTGCCACAGCGGGAATGGCCGGGGCCCTCTCGTGGCGGCCTTTGGGCCTGGCGCACGCGGTCCTGCTCGCGCTGGGGCTCGTGCTCCAGTTCCGCCTCTGGGATGACCTGGAGAGCCTGCCCGAGGATCGCGTCGAGCACCCTGGCCGCGTTCTCTCCCAGGCCCACTCGCTCTCGCCGTTCCTCGCCCTGCTGGGCACCACCGCGGCGCTCAACACCGCGTTGCTGCTGTCCGCTCCCCGAGCCCTCCTGGGCTACGCGGCGCTGTGTGCCCTGACGCTCGCCTGGTATCGGTGGCTGGCGCCCCGGCTGTCTCGGGGAGCGCTCACGGCGCACGGGTTGCTCCTCAAGTACCCCGCGTTCGTGGTGCTGCTCCACCTGGCACTGGGCGGGGAGAGCCTCCCGCTGCTGGTGCCGGGGCTGGTCTACCTCTGCTTCTGTGTCCACGAGCTGCTCCATGACCAGCGGCTGCTGAGCAGGCCCGGCATGCCACGGCTGCTCCAGGCGGAGATGCTCGGTTTGTGGGCTCTCTCGGTGGCGCTCTGCCTCGCTCCCCGAAGCCCAGGTGTGCTGGGCAGCACCCAGGTGGCGCTGTGCCTCGGGGCTCCGGTCCTGCTGGCCGCGCTCTACCAGCGGAGCCTCGCCCGCGGAGGCGTGGGCTCCATAGGTGACGCCGTCTTCGCGCTGTCCTTTCTGCAAACCCTGAACTTCACCCTGAGGAGCCGCCCATGAGCGCTGCCACCCGTCGCCTCGAACCCCCTGCCCCCTCTGTCTTCGAGCCTGTGAGCTGCTACTGCTGTGGCAGCGACTCCCGCGCGGACTTCATCACCGCGGAGGATGACCTGACCGGCAAGCCCGGCACCTTCCGCTTCGTTCGCTGCGAGTCCTGCGGCTTGGTGTACCAGCACCCGCGCATCGCCATCGAGCACATCGCCAGCTACTACGACGACGAGTACATCGCTCACCGCAAGAAGAGCGACTGGGGCGTGCTCACCCCCTTCTACGAGTGGGCCATGGGCAAACACGACCGGGACAAGGACCGGACCGTGAGCCGCTACGTGAAGCTCGACTCCCGGAGCGAGGTACTCGACGTGGGCTGCGCGGTGGGCACCTTCCTTCAGCGCATCCGCCAGCGCCACGGCTCGCGCGTCTGCGGCGTGGACTTCAAGGACCTGCGCAGCCACCCCTCGCTGGAGGGCGTCGACTTCCGCCAGGGCCTCTTCTACGAGCAGGACCTGGGCGAGGAGCGCTTCGACCTCGTCACCATGTGGCACTTCCTGGAGCACGACTACGACCCGCGGCGCACGCTGGCCAAGGCGGGCGCGGTGCTCAAGCCGAGCGGGCGGCTGGTCATCGAGGTGCCCCGCCTGGACAGCGTCTCCTTCAAGCTCTACGGCGACCGCTGGCCGGGGCTGCAGGCGCCCCAGCACACCGCCCTCTATGACAAGCAGAGCCTGCTGCGCATGGTGAAGCAGGCAGGCTTCGAGGTCATCGACTACCTGCCCTACGGCTCGTTCCCCGCGTACTTCTACCTGTTCGCTGGCGCCGCCTTCCGGGTGCTTCAGGGCAAGGGGCTCAACCTCACCAAGGCCATCTACCCGTACTTCGCGGGGCAGCTCGCGCTCACGCCGGTGCTGCTCTTCGAGAAGAAGCTGAACCTGGCCATGCAGACGGTCGTCTGCGGGAAGCGGTGAGCCGCGCCATGTCCCGCCCGAATCCGGTCCGCACGGTCCTCACCAGCGCCGTGGGGTGCGTGCTCGTCACCCTGGCGGCGGTCTCCATGCTCGTGGCCCGCGCCATCACCTTCGGCGGCGCGCGCCGCTTCTGCGCCGAGGTGCTGGGCGTATGGATGTCCCGCGCCATCCTCTGGGTGCTCGGCGTGAAGGTAGTGCTGCATGCGCAGGCGCCGCTTCCGCCAGGGCAGTGTGTCTACACGTTCAACCACACCTCCACGCTGGACATGTTCGTCCTGCTCTCGTTGGGACTGCCGCGCACCCGCTATTTCATGAAGCGGGCCTCCTGGGTGATGCTTCCCTTCGGGGTGGCGGCGTGGATGGTGGGCACCTTCTTCACTCCGCCTCAGCGGCTGCCCGCCCAGCGCGTGCGCCTCTTCCAGGCCGCCACCGCGAAGCTGCGGCGCATCGGTGACTCCGTGCTCCTCAGCCCCGAGGGCACCCGCGTCACCTCCGGACGCATGGGCCCGTTCAACAAGGGCACCTTCCACCTGGCCACCGAGCTGCGCGCTCCCATTGTCCCGCTGTTCGTCCAGGTTCCTCCCGAGAGCAATCCCGGCAAGGGCCTTGGAACGAACCCGTGCACCGTGCACGTCCATGTTCTGCCGGCCGTATCCACCGCGGGCTGGCGGCTCGAGGACCTGGAGCAGAACAAGGCCCTGGTCCGCCAGCGCTACGTCGACTTCCTCGATCGCCTGAACGCCACGAGCACGGCGTCCGGCGTCTCTCTTCCCACCGCTGCTTGAGGTCCGTCCATGACTGCCACCCCTCGAACCCTGGGCGAGCTGCTGCGCCAGCGCGCCGAACGAACGCCCGAGGCCCGCGCCTATACCTTCCTCAGCGACGGTGAGACGGAGGCGGAGTTCCTCACCTACGCGGAGCTCGACCGCCGGGCCAGCGCCATCGCCGCCAGGCTCCAAGCGCTCGGAGGCGTGAGCGAGCGCGCGTTGCTGCTCTACCCACCGGGGCTGGACTTCATCGCCGCCTTCTTCGGGTGCCTCTATGCCTCCACCGTCGCGGTGCCGGTGATTCCGCCCTCGCTCACGGGGGACGAGCTGGGGCTCCTGCGCGTGCGGGGCATTGCCCAGAATGCCCGGGTGAAGTTCCTGCTCACCACCGAAGCCATCACGGAGCTGGCTCCGGCGCTCATGCCGGACGCACCGGAGCTGGCGGGGTGCCACTGGCTCGCCACCGACACCGTGGCCCGTGAGGAGCCTGGGCGGCTGGCTCCGTCCGTGCACGAGAGCCTCGCCTTCCTTCAGTACACCTCGGGCTCCACCTCATCTCCCAAGGGCGTGAGGGTGAGCCACGCGAACCTGCTGCACAACCTGGCCTACATCCACGACGCCGAGGGGAATGGCCCCGACTGCGTGTTCGTCTCGTGGCTGCCCGTCTACCACGACATGGGGCTCATCGAGGCCACGCTGGGGCCGCTGTTCGGCGGCAATCCCGCCTACCTCATGCCGCCCGGCGCGTTCCTCCAACGTCCCGCGCGGTGGCTCGAAGCCATCTCACGCTATGGCGCCACCAACAGTGGTGGGCCCAACTTCGCCTACGAGCTGTGCCTGCGCAAAGTGTCCGCCGAGGAGCGCGAGCGGCTGGACCTGAGCCGCTGGCGCATGGCGTACAACGGCGCGGAGCCCATCCGCCAGGACACGATGGAGCGCTTCGTCCGCACCTTCGCGCCCCAGGGTATCCGGTGGGAGTCGATGCACACCGTGTACGGACTGGCCGAGGCCACGGTGCTCGTCTCGGGCTACCTGCGGGAGGGAGCACCGACCTGTGTGAAGGTGGACTCCGCCTCGCTGCGTGGCGGCCTCATCTCGGAGCCAGCGGTACCCGAGGCCCCCACCAGCCTGCTCGTCAGCAGCGGCGAGACGCGCCATGGCGTGGAGGTGTTGATCGTGGACCCGCGCACCCACGAGCGCTGCGCGGAGCGGCGCGTTGGGGAGATCTGGGTCTCCGGCCCCAGCGTCGCGGGCGGCTACTGGGACAACCCCGAGGCCACCGCGCGTACCTTCCACGCCCGGCTGGCGGACGGCACGGGCCCGTACCTGCGCACCGGGGACCTGGGCTTCAAGCTGGACGGAGAGCTGTTCGTCACCGGGCGCATCAAGGACGTGATCATCATCCGCGGGAAGAACCATTACCCGCAGGACCTGGAGCGCACCGTGGAGCAGGCCCACCCGGCGATCCGTCCCGGGTGCACCGCCGCATTCTCGCTCGACCAGAACGGCGAGGAGCGCGTCGCCGTGGTCGCGGAGGTAGAGCCTCGCAAGCTCGTGGACCTGGACACCTGGGAGACGGTCATCCGGGCCATTCGCACCGAGGTGGCCGCGCGGCACGGGCTCTCGCTCCACGCGGTGAGCCTCATTCCTCCCAGGACCATTCCGAAGACCTCCAGCGGGAAGCTGCAACGGTTTGCCTGCCGGGAAGCCTTCCTCGCGGGGAGCGCCCGGGAACTGGCACGCGAGCTCGCGCCCTCGCCCACAGCTCCTCTCGTAACGGCTCAAGCCGAGAGCCCGCTCCTCACGCGGCTCGCGGAGTACGTGGCCGCCCAGCTCGGCGTTCCGGTGGACTCGGTGGATCCACGGCTTCCCCTCTCGCGCACCGGGCTGGACTCGCTCGGACTCATGGGCCTGCTCGATGTGCTCTCCCAGGAGGCGGGACGGGAGCTGCGTCTCGAGCAACTGAGCGATCACTCCACGCTCGACGCACTGGCACGGCTCGCCACCGGTGAGCGGCAGGCCGCGTCCTCCACCAGCCCGCTGGAGGAGATGCTCGCGGATGCGGTGCTCCCCTCCGAGCTGGCGCCCGCCGAGGCCGAGCCGCCTGCGCAGGGCCCTCCGGCGGACGTGTTGCTCACGGGAGCCACCGGGGCGCTCGGCGCCCAGCTCCTCCGGGACCTGCTGGTGCGCACGGCGGCGCGGGTGCACTGCCTCGTGCGAGCCTCGTCAGCCGACGAAGGCCGCGAGCGGATCCGTTCGGCGCTGCGTACCCGGGGCCTCTGGGACGACAGCTTCGAGCCCCGGCTGAACATCGTCGAGGGAGATCTCCGGCTGCCGCTGCTGGGCCTGGACGAGGAGCGCTTCGACGCGCTGGCCCGCACGACCGATGCCGTCATCCATGCCGCCGCCGCGGTCAACTGGGTCTTCCCCTACTCCGCGCTGCGCGAGCAGAACGTGCTGGGCACACGCACCCTGCTCACCCTGGCCTCGCGGCACCGGCGCAAGCCCTTCCACTTCGTCTCCTCACAGCTCGTCTGCCATTCCACCCTGCGCGCGCCCCGGCAGGTGCTCGAGCTGGAGGACATGCTCCCCGAGCTGCCCGGCCTGCACCTGGGCTACGCGCAGACCAAGTGTGTCGCCGAGCACCTGGTCCGCGCGGCGGCCAACCGGGGCCTGCCGGTGCGCATCTACCGCCCGCCCTTCCTCTTCGGCAGCAGCGCCACCGGCCACTGCGCCACCGACGATTTCCTGGCCACCTTCATCAAGGGCTGCGTGCAGATGGGCAGCGCGCCGGACATGGACTGGGAACTCGACTGCTGCCCCGTGGACTACGTGAGCCGGATGATCCTCGAGGTGGCTTCGAGGGATCCGAGCGGCTTCGCGGTGCTGCACCCCGTGCCTCCCCGCGTGCGCCACTGGCGGGAGTGCGTGCTGTGGATGAACCTCTTCGGCTACTCCGTGCGGCTGGTGCCCTACCGCGAATGGCTCGGGCAGCTTCGGCAGCAGGCCACCAGCCCCGCGCACGCGCTCTACTACCTGCGCTCGTTCTTCCTGCGCCAGCTCAAGGAGACCGGCGGCCTGACGCTGCCCGAGCTTTACGAGACGGGACGCCGCAACCGCATCACCTCCCGGCTGACGCACCAGGCCCTGGTGGGGTGGGAGGTGCCCTGCCCTCCGCTCGATGCGCACCTGCTGGACCGCTACTTCACCTCGCTCATCGAGCAGGGCCACCTGCCCGCCGTTCCCCAGGTGCGTGAGCACGGGCGTCAGGACACCCGCACGCGCATTGCGCCCGAGCTGCTCGAGCGCGCGCTGCGCACGGTGTCCCCGAAGTCGCGGCTCACCGAGGCCCGGCAGGTGGAGCGCCTGGGAGAGCACGGCATCACCACCGAGCTGACGGCTTGGCGGCACTCACGCGGACTGGGACTGTTCCGCTACCGGCTCCAGCACGAGGGCGGCATGCTGCCCGTGGTCGTCAAGGTGAAGCCCTCGGACGCGGAGGTGCTCGACGTGGCAGTCCATGTGGCGCGCCAGTGTGAGCCCCGGCTGGGTGAGGCCTTCGCGCGCTTCCCCCGGCTGCTGGGCCTCACCGGCACCCATCTGCGGGAGCTGGAGCTCTACACGCAGCGGGATCCCCGCTTCCTTCGCCACGTCCCCGCGTGCCTCGCCTCCCACCGAGACGACCCGGCCGAGCGTTGGATGGTCGTGCTCGAAGACCTGCAGCCGCTGGAACTGCTCGACAGCGCCGACACGGAGGGCGCATGGGGCCGGCCTCACATCGAGGCGGCGGTGCGCGGAATCGCCCGCGTCCACGCCATCGGCTACGACGGCGGCGGCTGGGAGGGCCTCTCCCTGCCACGCCCGGTCACCACCGCGGAGATGACCCACGCGGCGGAACTCTGGAGCGCGCTGGAGCACACCAGCCGCGACTGCTTCGCCCAGGCCGCAGGCGCCCTCCTGCCCGCCATCCACCGCCAGCTCCTCCAGGAGCTCGAGCACTGGTGGGAGCCCCTGGAGCGGCTGCCGCGCACGCTGATCCACAACGACTTCAACCCCCGCAACATCGCCCTGCGCCGCGAGGGCCAGCAGCTGCGGCTGTGCGCCTATGACTGGGAGCTGGCCGCCATGGGCGTTCCCCAGCACGACCTCGCCGAGCTGCTCTGTTTCACACTCAACAGCCACACCTCCCTGGAGGAGGTGCGGCACCACCTGGAGCTACACCGCCTCACGCTGGAGAGCGAGACCGGACGCCGGGTGGACCCCGAGGCGTGGGAACTGGGGTTCCGGGCGTCATTGGGAGATCTGCTGATCAACCGGTTCGCCGCGTACACCGTGCCCCACCGCTTCCGCCGCCAGCGCTTCCTGCCGCGAGTCCTGAGCACCTGGCTGCGATTGCACGAGCTGTTCCCACTCGTCTCCGTGGACAAGCGCCGCCTTTCGTATAGGGTCCCCCTCCTTCCAACCCTAGCCGTCGGAGGCTGACCATGAAGCTCTATTACACGCCGGGTGCCTGCTCGATGAACCCTCACATCATGCTGCGTGAGGCGGGACTGAACTTCGAACTCGTGAAGGTGGACCTCGGCTCGCACAAGACGGACAAGGGCGCGGACTTCTACGCCATCAACCCCAAGGGCTATGTGCCCGCGCTCGAGCTGGACAACGGCCAGGTGCTCACCGAGAACCCGGCCATCGTGCAGTACATCGCCGACCAGAAGCCCGAGAAGAAGCTCGCTCCCGCCAACGGCACCCTGGAGCGCTACCGGCTGCAGGAGTGGCTGGGCTTCATCGGCACGGAGATTCACAAGGGCTTCGGTCCGCTGTGGAACCCCAACCTCCCCGAGGGGGAGAAGAAGGCCACGCACGACAAGATCGCCAAGCGCTTCGAGTACGTCGCCAAGAACCTCGAGGGCAAGCAGTACCTCATGGGCGACTTCAGCGCGGTGGACGCGTACCTGTTCGTGATGCTCCAGTGGGCCCAGCACCACAAGGTGGACCTGAGCAAGTTCTCCTCGCTCAAGGCCTACCACGAGCGCCTCTCCGCGCGGCCCGCCGTCCAGGCCACGCTCGGCGCGGAGTTCGGCAAGCAGTAGTCACCCGGTGAGGGTGCCCTTCCGGCCAGGCAGGCGCCGGAAGGGCTGCCCCCGTGGTGCCGTGCCAGGCGCGTCTCTTGAGCTATGCTGCTCGCCAGGAGATCCGCGTGAGTTCCCTGCTTATCCGCCTGATGTGTGGTGTGCTCTTCACGGCGTTGGTGCTGGGCGTGGTGGCCCACCCGCCGGACAACTTCACCCAGGGCCTGGGGATGTTGCTGCCGGGCGCCTTCCTGCTGCACTTCGCCCTGCGCGGAACGCGCCGCTCGCTGGTGCCCCGCAAGCGCACTCCAGCGGCACCGCCCTCCGAGATGTGATCAGCGCAGCGCCGTGCCGCAGTGCTTGCAGTAGGCGGCGTCCGGGTCGTGGCCATAGGTGCCACAGCCCGGGCAGGCCTGGGTGTCCACGTGCTTGCGGTGCGCGGCGGCCAGCTCCACTGACACGATGCCGGTGGGCACCGCCAGAATGCCGTAGCCCGCGATCATCAGCAGCGAGGCGAAGAACTGCCCCAGCACCGTCTTGGGGGTGATGTCGCCAAAACCCACCGTCGTCATGGTGACGACGGCCCAGTACATGCCCCGGGGGATGCTGTCGAAGCCGTTCTCGCCGCCTTCGACCAGGTACATCACCGAGCCCATGATGACGACGGTGCTCAGCACGCCCCCCAGAAAGACGATGATCTTCTGGCGGCTGGCGCGCAGGGCGGTGAGCAGAATGTCCGCCTGGCCCAGGAAGCTGGCGAGCTTGAGCACCCGGAAGATGCGCAGCAGACGGATGACACGCACCACCAGCAGCGACTGCGCCCCGGGCAACAGCATGCTCAGGTAGGTGGGCAGCAGGGCCAGCAGGTCCACCAGTCCGAAGAAGCTGATCGCGTAGCGCAGAGGCTTGAACACCGCCACCATCCGCAGCACGTACTCGAGGGTGAAGAGCCCGGTGAAGAGCCACTCCGCCACGCGCAGCTCGGTGCCGAAGCGCTCACGGACCGGGGGAACGCTCTCCAGTGCCACCGTGGCGACGCTCAGCAGGATGACCACCAGCAGCACGACATCGAACGCCTTCCCGGCGGGGGTGTCCGCCTCGAAGATGATCGTGTGGAGCCGGTGACGGAAGCCGCTGGCGGCGCTCTGCTCGGACGGATTAAGCACCCCTCCACTCTAAACTGGGGAGGTACACCTATCGAGAAAGCCGCCCGCTGCCGCCGAGGAGCCCACTGCGCAGTGTGGTCGGGGTGTAGCCGAGCATGCGACGGCAGGTGCGGGAGAAGTGCGCCAGATCGGCGAAGCCCGCCGAGTGGGCCGCGCCTGTCGCATCCAGGCGAGCAAACGCCGCCAGTGCCACCAGCAGCCGTCGCCACAGCTTGAAGGTGCGGATGGGCAGCCCCACATCCCGGACGAACAGGTCCTGCAGGTGCGCCTCAGACAGGCCCAGGTGCGAGACGACCTGCTGCCGGTCAACGTCGGGATCACGCAAGGCCTCGACGACACGGGCCACGCGCGAGTCCATCTGCCGGTATGACGCTTCCTCGCCGAGCCAGGCTGCGGCTTCCTCCGCCAGACCGCGAAGAACCTCGGGCTGAGCCAGGGACGCGCGGTGCGCCACCAGTGCACCGCTCAGCCGCGTCGCGAGACGGCCCTCGAGCGCGAAGGCCACACCTCCGCTCATGACTGAGTAGCCCGCCACACGTGGCGCCAGCTCCGGATCGTAGAGAAACCCCAGGGCGGGCCCAGGACAGGAGGCAGCGTGCCACAGATGGGGTGGCACCACGACCACCCGTCCGCGCACCTGCGAGCCGCCCATCCCCGTCACGGTGACGTCGCTGTCCAGCCCCACCATGACGCCCACGCCGTGCGCCGCATGAGGTGTCGAAGCCGTCCCCATCGAGGCGCGCACCGCGAACGCCTCGGCAATCACCGCGCCAATCCGGGATTCGTTCAAGCGCTGCATGGGCGGGGAACTCTACTGTGCGCCAGGAAAAGGAGACCTCGAACGATGATGGACTTTCTTACGGATGACATGCGGCGTAATCCCTACCCGCTATACGCGCAGCTTCGGAGCAGTTCCCCGGTGCTTCACGTGCCGAGCGCCGATCTCTGGCTGCTCTTCGACTACGAGAGCGTGAAGCGCGCGACCACCGAGCACGATGCGTTCAGCTCCCGGGTCGCGCCTCCCTCTTCCATCACCTCTCAGTGGCTCGTCTTCTCGGATCCACCCCGCCACACGAAGCTGCGGGGCCTGATCATGCGGGCCTTCACGCCCAGGGCCGTGGCCAACCTCGAGCCACGCATCCAGGAATTGTCGCGCGAGCTGCTGGCCCCAGGGCTCGAACGGGGAGCGATGGACCTGGCCGAGGACTTCTCCGTGCCCTTGCCGCTCATGGTCATCGCGGAGCTGTTCGGTGCCCCCGTGGAGGACCGGCCACGGTTCAAGCGCTGGAGCGACGTCATCATGGCACTGGGCTACAGCGTCGCAGGTGGAGAGGAGGCAGCACGGGCCCAGAGCGAGTTCGCCACGGCAACGATCGAGATGCGCGCTTACCTGGCAGGCTTGATTGAACAGCGGCGGGCGGCACCGAAGGACGATCTGCTCACCCGGCTCGTCGAGGCCGAAGTGGAGGGCGAGCGGCTGACGGACGAGGAGCTGCTGGGCTTCTTCCAGCTCTTGCTCTCCGCCGGCCACGAGACGACCACGAACCTGATCAACAACGCGATCCTGTGCTTCCTCGAGCACCCGGACCAGCTCGCCCGCCTCAGGCAGGAGCCCCGTCTGCTGCCGTCAGCCATCGAAGAGGTACTGCGCTATCGCTCGCCCGTGCAGGCCATGTTCCGTGTGCCCAGGCGAGATGTCACCCTGCATGACCAGGTGATTCCAGCCGGGAAGCTGGTGATGACGATGATCGGCTCGGCAAACCGGGACCCGCTCAAGTTCCAGGAGGCGGACCGGTTCGACATCACCCGGGAACCCAACCCTCACATCGCCTTCGGGCACGGCCTTCACTTCTGCATCGGTGCACCGCTCTCACGGCTGGAGGCGCGCATTGCCCTCTCCACCTTCCTGGAACGGGTGAAGCACTTCGAACTCGCGAGCCATGAGCCGTGGCAGCCGCGCAGGGCCATCCATGTGCACGGCCCGACGCACCTGCCCCTGCGTCTCACGTCAGCCACGAGCAGCGGGCGAGGGTAGTAAAATGTCCCCTCATCAAGGAGAACCGCGCGCGTGTACTCTACACACCGCCCCCGGCCAGCGCTCCACCCTGAGCCCTGACCTTGAAGAGGGTCAGGGCTTGGGCACCGGCAGTTGCTTGAGCTTGCTCGAGTGACTGAAGTCCACGCGCGGCGCGCCCTTCTCGATGGCGGCCACCACGCCCAGGCTGCCCTTCCACAGGTCCTTGGGCAGACTGAGGCTCTCGGACACACCGGCCCGGCCGCCCAGGTGGTCCCCTGAGGGCACGGCTTCACGGAAGGTCACAGCGGGTCGGGTTCACGCCTGGCCCGCTTTGGCGTTAGCCTGCGCCCCCCAACGGAGGGCCGATGCGCCAGGAAGCCGCCCGAGTGCTCGTAGTGGACAGTGGATCGCAGATGACCCGGGTGGGCTTCGCCGGCGAGAGCACGCCGCGCGCCACGTTCCCCAGCCGGGTGGACCGCGGGACCGAGCCCGACTACCCCATCCGCAACGGAACCGTGGTGAACTGGGATGCGCTGCAGGCGCTCTGGCAGAAGGGGTTCCAGGACAAACTCCAGGCGAACCCCAAGGGCTCGGTGATGCTGGTGACCGAGGTGCCCAATGGCCCGAGGGAAAACCGCGAGCAGATGGTCCGCTTCTGTCTCGAAACGCTCGGAGCGAAAGCCCTGTACCTGGCGGACGAAGCGCGGCTCGCGCTTCTGGCGTCGGGACGGAGGACTGGCGTGGTCCTCACCTCGGGCACCCACACCACCCGCGCCGTTCCCGTGCGCGAGGGGGTCACTCTCTCGGAAGCCGTCACCCAGCTCGAGCTCGGGGGCGAGGACCTCACCGACTATCTGGCGGAGCTGCTCAAGGAAACGCGCGGCTACGGCTTCTCCGCCGGCCTGGAGCAGGTGCGTGAGCTGAAGGAGAAGCTGGCCTTCGTGGCACGCAAGGACGAGAGCGACATTGACGACGTGAACTACCAGCTCCCCGGAGGAGAGATGCTCACGCTCGGCGACGAGCGGCACCTGTGCACCGAGCTGATGTTCGACCCGCGCCGGCTGGAGCTGGAGCAGGAGGGCATCCACCACCTGGTCTACGAGGCCATCCAGCGCTGCGATTCCAAGCTGCGCCCGGACCTGTTCGCCAACATTGTCCTGGAGGGCGGCAACACGCTGCTGAAGGGCCTGGTCGAGCGGCTCTCGAGCGAGCTGCGCAGCCTGGTGCCCCCGACGATCGACGTGCGCGTCACCGCCCCGGAGGACCGCCAGTACTCGGCCTGGGTGGGCGGCTCCATGCTGGCCAGCCAGCCCGGGTTCACTCCGCTGTGCATCTCCCGGCCCGAGTACGAAGAGGCCGGGGCGAAGATTGTCCACCGCAAGTGCCCGTGAGGCTCACGCGGCCGGGGCAGGGAGCGCTCCTCGCCGTGGCTCTCCTCGGGGTACTCGTTCAGGTGGTTCCCATCGGCCGCCGCCTCCTCCTCCCAAAAGGTCCCAACGGGTTACACCCACGCATTTTCTGACTCATTTACCCACGAAGGGGGGAAGGTCACCTGTCGCGGGGTTTTCGAGGGGGGATCCCCCGCTGCAGCCGCGGTCCTTTGACGGCCTTGGGGAACATGTAGACAAGCCCCACGGAGAGCCAGCTTCCGCCCGCGTTGTAGACGCCCAGCCGCTCCGCCTGGCCGTTGGCGAAAGTGAGCCGGTACTCCAGGGTCACGCCCCACTTGGGAGTGAGGCGCAGGCGGGCGCCCGCGGTGAGCCCCAGTGCCTGAGCGAAGTTCTCCACGGAGCGGCTTCCGGCGAAGTACGAGGCGGCGAACGTGGGCCCGGAGAGCACTCCGGCATAGGGAGTGAACGAGTCCTCGGGCCCGAGCAGGAATCGCTTCTGCGCCCGCACGCCGAACATCATCCCGAAGGAGATGGTGTTGAAGTCCGGCTTCAGGGTGATGGCCATGCGCTCGTAGGTGAAGAACATGTCGATGCCCAGCTCGAGCCACTCGAGCAGCGAGTGCCCGAAGGTGCCCACCATCAGCGGCCCGCCGAACGTTCCGTCCGCGCGTGTCAGCCCGCGGTTCTCGGGCCTGGAGTAGTAGCGGTCGAAGAAGTTCGTGTTGGGCGCATACCGCCAGCCCGCTCCGAGCGAGAAGCGGTTCTGTCCCTTGAGCGGGCCCGTCTCCAGCCGCTGCTGCCGCTCCTCCTCCTCGCCCGCGTACTCACTGCCATACCCGTCCCCGTACTCCTCCTCGTACGCCTCCTCTTCCGGGTCCTGAGCGAACGCGGCGGGAGCCACCAGGAGCACGAGCAGGATGAGCAAGCAGCGGCGGTACATCACGAGCCCTTTCGATGCGGCGCTTGGCAGGACGCCTCCGGTAGGGGTGCGAACCCTATGCCAGCCCTCTGCCTCCATCGTGGCTGGCTCGGTGAGGAGCTTCAACTCCTCCGGTTTTCCGACCCTTTACGTCACCTCAGGCGCGCAAATTGTCACCGCCATCGGGCGCCCCACCGCCAGCCCATCGGGCATTTCTGGGAGTTCCTTGCTCAGGCGCGGATCAACTGGACGGGAAGCGTCTGAGGGCCGCGCACCGCCAGGGAAGGCAACCAGCTCACCTCGGGTGTGCTCAGCCGGATTTCCTTGATGCGCGGCAGCAGCGCCTCCAGGCCATAGCGCGTCTCCATGCGCGCCAGCGACGCGCCCACGCAGAAGTGAATCCCGTAGCCGAAGGCCAGAACCTGTCCCGCCTTCTCACGGCTGGGACGGAAGCGGTCCGCGTCCGGGAAGACGCGTTCGTCCCGATTGGCCGAGCACAACAAGGGCACCACGATCGAGCCGGCCGGGATTCTCGTCCCCGAGAGCTCCACGTCCACCGCGGCCAGCCGGTAGGCGGCGCGGACCGGGGACTCGAAACGAAGCACCTCCTCGATGAACAGGGGCAGGTAGCTCCGGTCCTGCCGCGTCCGCTCCAACTCTTCCGGATGCCTGGCCAACAGCACCGCCGCATTGCCGAGCAGGTGCGTGGTGGTCTCCATGCCCGCGGGCAGCAGCAGGAAGAGGAAGCTCAGCAGGTCGTCGTCGGTGAGCACCTGGCCGTCCACCTCGGCGCGCACCAGATCGCTCACCATGTCGTCGCCGGGGTTGCTGCGCCGCGCGGCGATGACCTGCCTCAGCTCGCCCTCCATCTCGCGGAAAGCAGCGCGGATCTCCTCTTGCTCCTCTGGAGTGAAGGCGGTGGTCACCGTCGCCATCGCCGTCGACCAGCGCTTCATCTTCGGGAACGTGGCGGGCTCCAGCCCGAGCAGGTGGCCGATCACCGCTCGCGGCAGCTGAATGGAGAACGCATCGACGAAGTCCACCTCTCCCTGCTCGACCGCTGCCGCCGCGAACTCCTCGGCCCGGCTGCGGATGAGCCGCTCCAGGCGGGCCAGGGCCGAAGGCCCGAAGGCGCGGTTGACGAGCGCGCGCAGCTTCGTGTGGCGCGGCGGATCCACCGAGACCATCGCCTGGGAGAGGTAGTTGCGCCCCAGCCAGGGCGGCTCGCCAATGGACTGCAAGGCCTCGGACGAGTAGCGCTGCGGATCCTTCAGGACCGCGAGCACGTCGTCATAGCGGCTGACGAGGTAGGCATCCAGCGGCGCTGCCTTGATCAGCGTGGGATGCGCGCGGAGCTGGGCGAGCAAGGGGTACGGCGCAAACAGCATTTCGGGGCTGGCGAGGTTGATGTCCTGCATGGCGCCCATTTACTTCGAGTTGTTCCGGGCCGGATTGTCAATCTGCGTCCACGGCCTGACTGGATGCGACGGTAAGAAAAGCGGACAATCCCTGGAAGATTTGCGCAGGACTTGAGAGCTGCCATGCCCATGAAGCGTCCGTCGTCCCGAGGAGGCGCCCTGCGCGTCATGCTGTGGATCGTGAGCATCCTGGTGATTCTCGTGGTCGCCGGACTTGCGCTGTATGACCGGCTGCTGCGCTCGAAGTACGAGCCCGCCATCGCCGAGATCCGCAAGGAGGCCGCAAACTACGTCGGTTTCTTCTGTGAGCAGCAGACCCAGCTCTCCAGCGATCCGTGGTTCCACGAACCGCGGACTGAAGGTGACGCGGGCCCTCTGCTTAACACGTGGGTCTCCTGGGAGGCCGACAAGGGGCCGCCCCGGGACTCGCCCCTGGTCATTCCTCCGGCCCTGCCCCAGAAGAATACGGACTTCAAGGACTGGCTCACCTCTCCCGTCGACGTCTCCACGCTGGATTTCGAGTGGATGCGCAAGCTCCACGCCTATGACCGCTGGGACATTGCGCGCAATACGCCCAAGCCCCTGCCGGAGCGGGTCAACTGGTCGACGGCTCCCATTCCGGAATACCTCCCGCTGATGCTGTGGGCGAAGTTCCGGCTCCTGCATGGATTGAGGACCGGGCAGCCGCTGGAAGCCGCCAGGGACGTGCGCCAGGTGGCCTGGCTGAGCTACCGCACGGACACGGTGCTGGGCGGAGCCATCGCCAAAGCCCTTCTCGGCTACGAGCGCCAGGCCTATGACTCGCTGAGCGCGCCTCCCGCGGAGTGGCGGCCCATGAGCACCGAACAACTGGAGCGGATGCAGGCGGTCATCATGTCGAGCCTCCTGTTCTCGAACATCGCCGCCCCGGCGGAGGTGACCAGACAGGCCCGGAGCTGCGGAACCCCCGCGGTCAGCCGGTGCATCGCGCTGGCGGAGTCCGCCTTCATGCTGAAGTACCTCCAGCCCATCGCGGAGGAGAAGTACCGCGCGGTCTATACCGCACACGCCGGGGAGCTCGCGGCGAGCCCCTGCGCCACCTCGCTGCCCCAGATGCTCTGGGACCGGGGCATCACCCTCGAGGAGGAGCGGCTGGCCAAGTCGCCCGAGCACCCCGAGTGGCTCAATACGCTCCCGGGTGCCTATGCCGGCTCGCACATCGCGGGCATTCTGATCTCGATCGGTACGCCGAGCATCAAGGCGCTCAAGGAACTCCGCGCGAAGCACGAGTCAGGCAAGACCGAGACGCCCAGACAGTGAACAGGCGCGTGGCCCACGGCATCCCTCCGGGGCCCCGCTCACACGGGGCCCCGGGGCCTGGAGCTACGGGTAGACCGCGCAGGTCGACGCGCGCGTCTGCACGTTGGCGAGGATGCTCTGCAGCGCCTGCTTGAGCGCCGCCGCGTTGTCCGTCGAGAAGTGAAGCCCTCCGGCCACCGCCGCCGTGTTCTTCAGCAGGTTGCTCTGGATGCCATAGCCTACCGTGTGCACCGTCAGGCTCTGCTGGCCGGTGGTGTCGAAGTTGCCCACCACGGGAGGCGAGGCCATCTGCAGGTCCTGGTTGGCGAGCAGCTTCGCCACGTCATCGAGCATGTAGTTGGGGTTGTCGTCGGTGTAGCTGGTCACGTTGGTGCCCTTGTCCCGCAGGGCCAGGGAGCCGGGGCCGCAGGGCTCCGTGTCCGGGCAGTACACCGGCCCACCGTTGATGGTGCGCAGCTGGGTGACGATCGCCGGGGGAAGGCTGTCACTGGTGGGCTCACCGTCGGTGACGATGATGGCGGCCGAGTGCTGGCAGCCCCAGCACACACTGCGGCTCTGCGAGGTGAGCAGGGCGTTGCGGAAGGACGTCGGGTAGGAGTAGCTCGAGCCAAACCCGAACCAGGTCTGGTACACGTCATCGCCCGAGGTGAAGTAGTAGCCGATGTTGAGCAGCGAGCGGCCCAGGGGCGTGCCGGTGGTGAAGGACAGCCCGTTGAGGCTGTTGATGTAGCTGGCGCGCTGAACATCGAACGCGTAGGGGTCCGCGAGCGCCTGGTCACACGCCGCGTTCTGTCTCTTGCCAAGCTCGGTGTTCACCCCGGAGTTGATGAAATAGCTGAAGCCCGCACGCTTGCCCTGCCACTCCTTGATGACCTGCTTGAGCACCGCCCTGACCGTCACGTACTTGGGCGGATTGAAGTTGAGAAAGCGCCCCCAGAAGATGAAGTGGGGGTTGGTGAGGTCACCGCTGTTGACCGCCTCGGCCTCCGGCAGCTTGTAGTAGCCCTTGAGGCTCAGGCAGCTCAGGCATCGGGTGTAGTCCGCCGCGCGCGTGCTGTTCCACAGGGGCACCTGGGACTGGCACGCCTCCTCCTTCGAGTTCCACTGAGCAGGAGGGTTGGAGAGGTCGGCCCAATACATGTACCCGTAGAACTTGCTGTCCTGGAACAGGTTGGGGAAGCCTATGTCCGAGCCGAAGTCCGTGCCCACGTCCGGCACCGGGTAGACAGTGTCCGGATGCCAGCCGCGGCTGGCCTGCATCGCGTCCAGCTGGGCGTTGAAGCACCCACCCGTCGTCTGGTTGAAGAACTGGATGTGGTTGCTGGCAGTGACCTGCGGCAGCTCCCGCATCGAGCCCGACGTGTCGATGAGGAAGTGGACGTTGGGCGGCGCGACCGTCTGCGCCGACGCGGTGCCTACCACGCCAAGCAGCGCCAGGGTGGTGCAGAGCCGATGTATCAGGGGATTCATGGGGGTCTCCTCGGGGAAAAGACAGGTCCCACTTAAACTGCTTTTCCAGTTTTGTCCATGAACACGAGGTGAACTGGAAGTCCCCCTGCAAGGAGCAGCATCAGGCGGCTGCCGAGGGCGTCGGGCAGCGGCGCTGTACTTCTGTTTGACCAGAGTAAAAGCCCTGCCCATGGCGTCTCCATCCAAGCTGCACCCACCTCCTCTTTCCCCAGGTACCCGGGTGGGCGCCTGGCGCGTGAAGGCCTGGCAAGGCCAGGGGGCTTCCGGTGCCGTGTACCGGGCCGAGCGCGGGGGATGGAGGCGCTCGGAGCCCGGAGCGCTCAAGGCGTCCCTGTCGCTGTGGAACTGGCGCATGGAGCGCGAGGTGGAGCTGCTGTCACGGCTGAGCCACCCCAGCATCCCGCGCCTGCTGGACCGGGGCGGGCCGCTGCGGCCTTCGGAGAACGAGTACCCCTTCTTCGTCATGGAATGGGTGCCGGGCGTGCCGCTGTATGCCTGGGCCGAGCAGCACGCTCCCTCAAGTCGGCAGTTGTGCGAGGTGCTGTCACAGGTGGCGCGGGCCCTGGAGGCCGTGCATGCCGCGGGAGCGGTGCACCGCGACGTAAAGGGCGACAACGTCCTGGTACAACTGTCGGACAGGCGCGCGGTGCTCATCGACTTCAGCTCGTGCCACTTCCAGGGAGCGGAGCGGCTCACCTGGCAGTCCCTGCCTCCGGTCACCCTGGCGTATCTCTCCCCGCAGGCGGGGCTGTTCCACCTGCGCTCCGCCCACCAGCCGGATGGCTATTACCCACCGTCGCCGGCGGATGACCTGTATGCGCTGGGAGTGACGGCCTATCGCCTGGTGATGGGCCAGTACCCGCCGCCGCTGGAGGTGAGACAGAACGAGCCAGGCGACTGGCAGGTGAAGAGTCCCGACGTGAGGCCGCTGCTGGAGAGCAACCCTCGGGTCGTGCCGCTCTTGAGGGAGGTGATGCTGCGCCTGCTCTCGGACGCACCGGAGGCACGTGGCACGGCGAAGCAGGTGGCCGAAGCACTGGAGGCGGTGGCGAGGCAGACAGTGGACGAAGCTGAGCGCCCTGAGCGCCCCAGGTCCCCGGAGCGTCCACGGGCCAGGAAGCGCTGGCTGGCGCTGGCGGCGGCGGGAGCCTGCGCGGTGGTGCTGTGGCGCGGCTCCATGTCCTTGAACACGCCTGGGGCTTCAGACGCCCAGTGTCCAGACGCGGGGACGACAGCCTTGGGTGACACCTCGCCCCCGAAGTCCCAGAACTCCACTGCGCCAGTTGCGGACAAGAGTCCCCTTGCCCAAACCTTCCCTGCCGAACCCCGTCCTGGGCAGGCCCAGCCCGACGCGAAAGGCCGGTGCCCGGGAGGCAGGCAGGTGCCCATTAACGGCGGCTGCTGGTTGGAGCAGTTCCAGATGCCCGCCGAGGAGTGCGTGGAGAACGGCGGCGCGCTGTTCAAAGGCAAGTGCTACGCCCCCGCCCCCGCGCCTCCCAAGAAGCCTCAGCCGACGTCGAACCCCTCTGAAGAGCGCTGATCTTCGCTGAGCGAGTACAGAGGGAGTTTCCGCCCCGCCTATCCGCGCTGGCGCTCGTAATGCATGACCACGACACCGGTCGGATACGGCGGCGCGGACTTCAAGTTGAACGTCGTGTGGACGCCGTTGGGCAGCACCCGCTTACCGCTTCCCAGTATTGGCGGATAGACGAGCAGGTGCAGTTCATCCACCATGTCGTGCTTGAGCAACGCATGCACGAACTGGCTGCTGCCGTCCGTGATGATGTTCTTTCCCGGCTGAGCCTTCAACGCGCGCACGGACTCGATCACGTTGTAGCGGATGATAGTCATGTTGCGCCAGATCTGCTTCTCGAGCGTCCGTGAGACGACGTACTTCCTGGGAGTGTTCATCATGTCGCCGAATACGTCACCGGGCGGCATCGGCTCGAATGCCTGGGCGTAAGTGACGTACGTCCGCCGGCCGAGGAGAAAGGCGGCGGCGTGCTGAATCAGCTCCCCGAAGCTGCGGCCGATGTCGTCATGCCAATACGGCAGGGGCCACCCGCCGTGTTCGAACCCTCCATCGCGGTCTTCATCCTTACCGCCCGGCGCCTGCGTGAAGACGGGTGGATCCTCTGGCTGGGACGCGGCTCGGCGGCGGGTCGAAACGCCCACCGCCGGCCCCCTAGCTCTTCCGGCCCACCAGGTATCCCAGGATGGAACCCAGCATGGTCGTGAGCGCGCCAAGCGCCCACTTCTGCTGCTCGACAGTGCCCCAGACCGCGAGGCCTAAGGCCAGCACGAGCAGGGCCAAGTAGGTGACCGCCACCAACCGCATGATGATACGGCCCTGCCGTCGGCGCTCCTCGCCGTCTTGCGCGGCCTCCTGCAGCCGGTGCTTCAGTTCCGGATCACTCTCCTTTTTAGCGAACTCTATCCGGTAGGCCGATAGAGCCGCCGTCATGGCAGCGGGCCATCCTATGGCGGCCCAGCCAGCGCTGCCTGCCTGCCTGGCTCCCTGAATTGGGGACCGGGGTGCAGCCCCATCACCACTCCCCGGCGGAGCGGGGTGCAGCCTTGACCGAGTGTGCCTGTGCCGGGTACTGCCGTTACCTGGGGACGGCGATTGTAGGTAGGCCCCATCGATGAACCTCCTTGTTGGGCGACCCTCCACTCAGAAAGAGCGTCAGGGTCCCAGTTGTGAGAGAATCGCGGGTTCCTCTTGAGCGGCAAACGGATATGTGCCACTTCACGAGGCGATTAGTACTCAGGATGTAAGGCGGGCCGCACCCGAGGCACCACCACGCACAAGCCCGCGCTCGCGACGATCCCCCAAGCAGGTATGGAGGAGACGAGAGAGGCGCCCCAAACAACTGCGAAGCAGGAAGGGAGGCAGAAGGGGCCGCTCGACTACCACATCGGTTGTTAGTGGCCGCTTCATGCCATCTATGCGCTGCTCTGTACGAGCGTCGAGGGAGGGGCAAGGGCGCAGAACCGTTCAGGTTTCGGCGTAGCCGACCCTTTACGCTCCTGAGCACGCGGGCCACGACGCCTGATCGAGGTGAGACTCCCCGTTTGGGCTCCGAGCGCGATCCGACAGGGCGGCCCGTCACTCTTGCCGAGAGACGATAGCCATAGACAATAACGCCCTCGATCTGCCGACCTTCCGGTGTAGGATGCTGAACGCGTGACCAGCGATGATGGCAAGCCCTCGCCCCCTAGCGACAACGAGACCTTAGCCCTGTGGGAGTTCGCGTACCTGAAGGCAAACTCACGGACGAAATACGGCCTACTTATTGGATGCCGCATGCCCGCCTTCCGCCTAAGTCACGCGCGGTGCTTCCGGAAGCGAGCCAGCAACGAGTGGATGGCCGACGGCGGTACGCGCGAGAACTGGGATGGGGGCATCGATGGGTAAAGCATTCTCGAACGAGTTGACGGCTCTGGCCGATACCCTAGCCTGGGCACAAGCTTGCGACGTCTCGATGCTTGAGCGCTTCGTTGCCGACGTTGCCAATCTACCCCTGGTCGCGATTGGTTCTGGGGGCTCGTCGACTGCATGCCATCTTGCCGCGCTACTCCATCGGGCGCGGCACCAGCGCCCCTCGTTTCACACGACCCCGCTTGACATCCTTTCGGTAACTGCAGGGCTGCATCGTGCCGGTACCTTCCTTGCTTCCGCGTCCGGCAAGAACAAGGACGTGCTCGCTGCTTTCGATGCTTGCGTCACGGAGGAGTCTCCAGCAGTCGCTGCTGTCACGTTGCGTGCGGATAATCCGCTGACCGAGAGGGCGAGGCTGTATGGGCGCGCGCGCGTGTTCGCATCTGATCTACCCACTGGGAAGGACGGCTTCCTAGCTACCAACAGCTTGGTCGCCACGTGTGTGCTCATAGCGCGCGCGTATGGGTTCGAGCTCAAAGTCCCGACCGCCCATTCTGGTAGCAACAACGATGCGGTCTTTCGCAACCGCCATATGGTTCAAGTGCTCTTCGGCGGATGGGCCGCCCCGGTTGCTACCGACCTTGAGTCCAAGCTCAACGAGTCAGCGCTGGCCGCTGCCCAGCTCGCCGACTATCGGAACTTCGGTCATGGACGACATCTGTGGCTCGCGAAACGCGCACCCGAGACGGTTCTCATCGCACTCGTAACTCCGGGTACGTCCGCTCTCGCTGCGGCAACGCTGAAGCTGTTCCCGAAAAGCATCCCTATTGTTCGCCTTGAGACCAAGTTCGAGGGCCCCTCCGGAACAATCGACCTGCTCTTAAAGTCGTTCGCGCTCGTGGACGGTCTGGGTCGAGAGCGCCAGCAAGACCCGGGACGTCCGCACGTCCCAGAGTTCGGGCGGAAGCTCTATCGCTTGGCGCCTCCTCGTGTAAGGCCGGCTCTGAAACCGGCAGTTCAGCGAAAGGTATGGGCTTCTCCAGGCGACGGCAGTTCTCATGAAGCGTTCAAGTCGGCCTTCGACCGTTTTCTCGCGAGGCTCAGCGCCGCGCGCATTGGTGCCGTGGCGTTGGATTACGACGGGACGATGTGCACCAAGGACGGTCGCTTTGACGGTCTGCGCGACGGGATCGTCACCGAATGCACTCGGCTCCTCCGGGCCGGCCTTCACCTTGGCATCGCGACCGGTCGCGGGAAGTCGGTACGCCAAGAACTCCAAGCTGTGCTCGAACGCAAACTTTGGCCGCTCGTACACATCGGCTACTACAACGGCACCGACATTGGCGAACTGGCCGATGACTTCGCGCCAAGCGCGAACGGCCCCGTCGACGACGTCTTGGTGCGTGCCTTCGAGCTCCTTTCTTCCGACGTGTGGCTGAAAGACTTCGTCAACATCACCCCGCGACCGCACCAGCTCACGGTCGAACCGAAGGGGGCCATCCAAACTGATGCGCTCGCATCGCACGTCATGTCTCGGATTGCTCCGCTCGATGGGAAAGGAGTGAGGCTGGTGTGTTCCACTCACTCGCTCGACGTCTTGGGAGCGCGCACCGGAAAGGGAGCGCTTGTATCGCGGCTGCGCGAGAAGATCGGCAGTAACCTTGAGGTGCTCTGCATCGGAGATCGCGGCGCTTGGCCCGGCAACGACTACGCGCTTCTCGCGGAGCCCCTATCGCTCAGTGTAGATGAGGTCTCAAGCCTCGACGATTCCTGTTGGAACATCGCGCCTCGCGGAGTCTGCGGGCCCGACGCGACCGTCCTGTACCTCCGAGCCATCAAGGCACGGCGAGCAGTTGGAACCTTCGCGTGGAAGGAGGATACCTCAGAATGAGAGACGCGCTCGCCGAACGGTTGCTCGCGACCGTAATGAACTGGAAGCCTGAGGATGTTGCCCGCGAGCGTCCTGTGCTTCAAGCACTCGCCGCTCTGAAGTACGACGAGTATCAGCAGTTCAGCCCCGGAATGCGGTTCGTTGAGAGCCTCGCGCTCTGGCTTGAGCAGTTTCAGCATCCCGACGAGAGGACAGCAGCGTATCGATTTGTCCTCGATCGCCTCGTCTTCTTATCGCACGCTGAGATGGCGCACTTCGCAGCGATCGCGTACCCGGATGTGATTCGTCCGGTCTTCATCGAGCAAGCCTCGAAGCATGCGGGGCTCGCGCCCTTCCGCGTCAGCCAAGTCCTCGGCACAAAGGCCTTCAAGAAGCTCCAAGAAGCGAGCCTCTTTTTTGGCATGAGCGATGGGGCCAGGATCGACCTCTTCCGGCGCAGCAACAAGGAGCTCAGCCACGAGCAAATCTTCACCGGCTACGAGCTCTCCAACGATAAGCTGAAAGAGGTTCGTAGCTGGCTCAAGGAGCGAGGCCACCGCGATGGTGCTCCAGCACTTGTACTCCTCGATGACTTCTCAGCAAGTGGAACCAGTTGCCTCACAGCAGACGGTGACCGCGCAAAAGGCAAGGTATTCAAGTTTGTAAAGCGGATCTCTGGCAGCAAAATTTGGAAAAGCATTGCCTCGTTTCCGAAGACACGACTCGTCGTCGTGCTGTACGTCGCGACCGAGCATGCTCTAGCCAGTATCCGTGCGGGCGCCGATCTCATGAAAACCAAGCTCGGCATCGACACGACGATCCTGTGTGTTCAGGAACTCGCGGATAGCATCTCTATCAAGCCGACCGAAACCGGGCGTATGAACAGCATCATCACCAAGTACTACGACCCTAAGGCGAAGGAGATGCACCCCGAGTGGGGCGGAGACGTGCCGTTCGGGTACAAATCAGGGGGGCTACCATTAGTGCTCCACCACAACGCTCCCAACAACTCTATTTTTCTCCTTTGGGCCGAAGACAGCGACACAGTCCGGCCCTTATTCCCCCGAGTCAGTCGGCATCGGAGGGAGTCATGAAAGACGTTCGGAATCCCTTTCGACTCCAGACTGCCGAGAGCATCGACTCCGAAGCCGATTTTCTTCGCCTGTTCGGCCCCGGCGTTCTTGAGCTTCTGCCAAAGGACGCGCTTAGAGGCAGGCCGCTGTTCTTTCGAAGCGCTCCGGGAGGCGGGAAAACCTCATTGCTGAAGCTCTTCACTCCTTCCGTGTTGCAAAGCCTCATGGCTATGCGAGGTTCTGATGCAACACGGGACCTCTACAATCGCCTCAAGGACCTTGGCGCGGTCACGGACCACGACATAAACGTCCTCGCGGTGATGCTCTCGTGTTCGAGGACGTTTCCGGCGCTCGCTGACATCGGCCTGAAGCCTCAGCGAGCCAAGCGGCTGCTTCTCGCGCTAGTCGACGCACGTATCATTCTCGGAGCTCTGCGAGCGGTCCTGATTGCTAGGCGCCTTCGCTTTCCCGACGATCTTTCGAGACTGACGATCACATCACCTCCAGAAGAGCAGATCCCAGGGCTTGCGTTTCCCTGTGACGGCACCGCTGTGAAGCGATGGGCGGAGGACGTTGAACAGGGCGTCTGCGATCTGATCGATACGCTGCTTTCGCCTGAGGGCGCTGGGCCGTCAGGTCACGATTCGCTCTTGTCACTCCGTCTTCTAGATGCGAACTGCATTCAGCTCGATGGCAAGCCGATCGAAACTCGCTGGCTCGTCACGTTCGACGACATGCAAAAGCTCGCAGCGACGCAGCGCGCCGTGCTGCGAGAAGTGGTGGTTGAGCAGCGGTCACGCTCGACCGTCTGGCTGGCTGAACGCTTTGAGGCGCTGTCACCGGACGAACTCCTGTCCCCTGGCGCGCTTAGCGGACGAGACTGTCTTGTCATCGCACTAGAAGAGGCTTGGCGGGAAAAGCGCCGCTTCGAGCCTGCTGTCATGCTGATTGCTGACCGTAGGGCACGAATGGCAGCTGATGCAAATGGCGCCAACTTCGCGCTGGGGGCCTTCGCGCCAACGATCGAAGCGGATCTCGATACGCCAGCATGGCAAGACCGCACGACAAGCGCTCTTGGAACCGTGCGAGCGCGTGTCCAGGCAATCGCGGCTTACAAGCCTCAATACAGTGAATGGGTTCACGCTTGCGACACTGCCGATGGCACCTTACGTCAACAACTCATCAAGTGGCGCACGCTGGAAATCTTGATCGAGCGACACGCGCGTAAACGCCAAATGACTCTGGGACTTGGTGCATTGACGCGCGAGGAACTTGAGGACAAGGACGAGTCAGATGTGCGTGCGGCAGCCGAACTTTTTCTGAGCAAGGAGTTTGGGTTCCCTTACTACTTCGGGGTGAGCAAACTTGCGAGCCTCGGCTCTTTCAATGTCGAACAATTCCTTCGGCTCGCGGGTGATCTTTTTGAAGAGTCACTTGCAGCAGTAGTTATGCGACGGGACCCGCATCTGTCTCCCGATCGCCAGCAGAAGATCCTTGACGGAGCTTACGACACCCGAGTGAAAGACCTGCCTCGGAGGGCTCATAACGGCCGCGAGGTTCTCCAGTTCCTCGATGCGATAGGACAGTTTTGCAGAGAGGAAACGTATCAGCCAAATGCTCCGTATGCGCCAGGGGTAACTGGCATTGCGATCTCCATGCAGGAGTGTGAGGTTCTCCGGAACACGGAGCATCTCAACCGTAGTCCAGACACTGCCCTCTTCGCGGAGGTTCTCGGGACAGCACTCCAGCACAACTTGCTCCTGCCTGACCCGGACCGTCCGCGTCCGTCCGGGCGGTTCATGGTGCTGTACCTGAATCGCCTCTTGTGTCCGAAGTACGACCTTCCACTACAGTACGGAGGGTTCCGGGAGAAGCGCCTTCAGGATGTAGTCACTTGGCCAAAGCACGGCTATCGGCCATCGCGATCGGAGCAACTGCCGCTATGACCTCTGAAACCATGCGCTGGCGAAACTACTTCCTGCGTCAAGGCGACGGCTTCGATGAGTTCTGGAGGTTGTACTTCGCCGAGCAGAAACGGGAGGTTCTCTTCGTGCTCGGCCATGGTTTTGATGCCCGCATGTGCGAGGGGCTTGAGCGATTGCTCAGTCTCGGAGGCGAAGGTGCGCGCGACGTCGCGCTCATTGCTTTCGACGAGGGGCCGGAATCTCCCTCCCACGTGTACGCCCCGCAGCGGAAGAGCAACGGTGAGCGAGTCGAAAAGATGCTCGGGGGCCGCGGCAAGCTCGGTCATCGAACCATCACGATGTTCTCGGGTGAGGGGCGCCGGATTGGAGCGCGTAGCATCGCCCAAGAATTTGCGTCACCTGCTGAGTTCCGACCTTACACGGACGTTGTGGTCGACATCAGCTCGTTGCCTCGAGGCTTGTACCTACCATTGCTGGCGAAGATGCTGGCCCTCTTCGACATGGAGCCGAAAGATGGCGAGAAACGGAACCTCCACGTGGTCGTTTCCCATTCGCCTTCAGCCGACGGGGCGATCATCGAGGAGGGACTTGAAGAGAACGCAACCTACCTTCATGGCTTCGCCGCTGCCGCGCTCGAGAGTGAGTCGACGAGTGGGCAGCCGAAGATCTGGATGCCCGTGCTTGGCAGGCGCCAGCAGATCCAGCTAGAGCGAATTCGCGCGCTAGTTGCACCCGATGAGATCTGCCCGCTGCTTCCATCGCCAGCACAGGACCCTCGTGAGGGGGACTCACTAATGATCGAGTACCGCGACTTACTCTTTGACCAGCTCCGAGTAGAACCGCGCAATATTATTTACGCCGCCGAGTCTAACCCGTTCGAGGTGTACCGGCAGCTTATGCGGTCCATCCTCCACTATCACCGTGCGCTGAGCCCGTTGGGGGGCTGCAAGGTCGCGTTGTCGGCAATGTCCTCCAAGCTTGCATCGATCGGCGTTTTGCTCGCCGCGTACGAGCTTGGGCGCCGTGCCCCAAAAATCACTGTCGGAGTGGCCCACGTGGAGGCCCAAGGCTATCGCATTGAATCGAATGGAGGGAGCCGGTCGCCGACGCTGTTCACGATGTGGCTCTCTGGAGAATGCTATGCCGCATGAGCCTCAGCAGCGCACCTGTGTCGGAACAGGATTTATCGTACTCGACGTGATTCGCACTACCGTCGAGAACGGGGCGACTGAGAAGCGGTTTGCGGGGGGCTCGTGCGGGAACGTCCTTGCGATCCTCTCATACTTCGGCTGGACGGCGAGCGCTGTCGGACGAATCGGTGATGACCACGCGGGCCGCGAGCTGCTCCACGACCTTGGGAAATGGGGTGTGCGCACGGACTTGCTTCGGGTCGAGGCGGGTCGAGGCACGCCCGTCATCGTTCAAGAGAACTACGTCGATTCCAAGGGACGGCCTCGTCATCGGTTCTCGCGAGCATGTCCCGTCTGCGGTGCGTCGCTCCCTGCTTATCGACCGCTCCTAGCCAGCGAGGCCGAGTCCGTTTCGTCGCAGCTCCCCGCGCATGCGGTATTTTATTTCGACAGAGTTGCTCCGGGCACGCTCGAGCTGGCACAGAAGAGCCGGGCAAGGGGCGCCCTGATCGTGTTCGAGCCCTCAGGAATCAAAGACGAGCGCATGTTTGCTGAGTGCTTGAGTGCCGCGCACATCGTGAAGTACTCGAACGAGCGCATTGAGGGAATCCACGATCTTGTTGCGAAGGCAAAGGTGCCCGTAGAGATCGAAACGCTTGGAACGAAAGGACTGCGGCTGCGCGTTCGCGTCAATGGCCGAGCCGGCGCTTGGAAGGACTTACCGGCCTATCCTGCACCCGAAGTGCGCGACACGTCCGGCAGCGGCGATTGGTGCACTGCTGGGATAGTGCAACGCCTGCTTGGGAACGGCTCGTCCGTTGAGCAGTTGGTGAGTGACGCCGATGCAGTCATCGCGGCGACCCGATATGGTCAAGCTCTGGCGGCGCTCAACTGCGGCTTCGAAGGAGCGCGCGGACTGATGTACGCAGCGAACGCGAAGCGCGTGCTTGACTTGGCAGGAGCTATCGTCAGCGGTCGCGACGCTCACCGTGAGTTGATGCCGTCGACGGTGAAGCGAACCACAACACGCCGCAATGGCAGTACGTGCGTCGTGTGCTCCAGTGGTCTGGAACATTAAGACTTCCTTTCATAACTCCTTCGCCGGGGGCGTAGCCCTGAGGGGCGGGCCCTACTGCGCCGGGTTGTGAAAGGAGGCCTCATTAGAGGTGAACGAGGGCTCGCACGCCCAGCACGGCGAGTGTCACCGCCAGGGCCATCAGCGCCACCAGCAGCACCACGATACCGACCACCCACGCCCGGCTGGCGCGGCGGGTGGCGGTGGGGGCCGCCAGATGGTTCTCGAGCAGGCGCACGTTGCGCGCATTGGCCTTCCAGGCCGCATCGAAGACATCGCCCAGGAAGGGAACCGCGCCCGCGAGCGCCTCCACCGCGATGTTGCCCACCATGCGCAACAACACCTCGCGTGAGGCGCCCAAGCGCACCGCCTGCAGGACGATATAGGAAGAGAGCAACGCACCCGCCCAGTCGCCCACGACGGGCACCAGACCCAACACGGCGTCCCAGCCGACCTGGAAGCCTCCCGGCAGCCGGATGGACGTGTCCAGTTGCCGAGCCAGACGGCGCACCTGCTCCAGCGAGGCGGCATCGGCGGGAGAACTCATGGGGGCGGGCAGTGGGCTCATACGCGGAGGGCAGCGGAGCCCTCTCTGGAAGGGACGTCAACGCCGGCCCGCGGCCATCATCGGATACGGCACAGTCGGCTCGCCGGCCACCGCTCCCCCAAGGCGCGGCTATGAGCTGGCGCCGCGCACCGCCCAGCGGTGCATCACGACTCCGTCCTGGAACGAGGCCTGCTCGAGCAGGTCGCACTCCACCGGCTTGGCCAGGTCGTCGAAGAGCGGGCGGCCTGAGCCCAGTACCACCGGGTGCGTGAACAGCAGCAGCTCGTCGAGCAGGCCGTGGCGCAGCAGCTGCGTGGCGATGGTCGCACCACCGACGCCGATCTCGCCGTCGGTCTCCTTGCGGATGCGCGCCAGCTGACCGAGCGCATCGCCGCCGCCGACGATGCGCGTGTTGTACCCCGCCGCTGTGCGCGAATTGGAGACCAGCACCTTGGGCGCGTCCGTCCAGATGTGGCCGTACTCGCGCATGAAGTCTGGCATCGACTCATCAGTGCGCGCGGCTGGCCAGAACGGCTCCATGATTTCGTAGATGCGCCGCCCCTGGATCATCAGGGAGAGCTTGCGGGCCCGCTCGTTGAACTCGCGGTGCAGCGCTTCGCCAATGCGCATCCAGCTACCACCGCCCGCCTCGCCGGAGGCGTGCTCGATGCGCAGGTCGAGGGAGACGTTCATCCAGTACACGGTTCGGCCCATGCCGCGCAGGATAATGCGCCTGCCCGGCCGGCATGTGCCCAAAGGGGCTGCATTCAGCCTGCACCGGCCAGCGGTTTCAGTACAGCGTGTTCTTCTGCCGCGCAGGCAGCTCGCGGTCGTACTGCGCACCGTCGATCGCGGCGTCGGTCAGCGCCTGCAGCATCTCGCCCGCGGTCGGCACGTCGCTGCTCGGTGACGCGCCACTCCACAACGCCGAGCGCTTGATGGCGCGGGCGCACTGGAAGAACACCGTCTCGACCGCGACCACCAGCACACACTGCGGCGGCTTGCCCTGCATGGCCGTGCGTTCCAGCAGCGCGGGGTCGACGCTGATGCGGGCGCGGCCGTTCACGCGCAGCGTCTCGCCAACGCCGGGAATCAGGAAGAGCAGCGCGACGCGCGGGTCGGCCACGATGTTGCGCAGGCTGTCGATGCGGTTGTTGCCGCGGCGCTCGGGCAGCAGCAGCGTGCGCTCGTCGTGCACCACGGCAAAGCCGGCCGGGTCGCCGCGCGGTGACGCATCCAGCCCGCCCGGCCCGCTGGTGGCCAGCACCGCGAACGGCGACTGCGCGATCCAGCGCTGGTAGACCGGGTGGAGCACGGACACTTCCTTGCGAATGGACGCGTCGCCCACGGGACCGAACAGGGACTGCAAGCGCTCCAGGCTGTCGATCGTGTGCGGCGGGCTCATCCGCACGAGCTTAGCGCTCAGCTGCGAAGACCGGCAGCGATGTTGCCCTCGCCTGCAAACCATCCAGGCGGGCCACGGCCGGTGAGCTGTTTGCCCGTGCTTCTGTCACATCGCCAGCCGTCCGCACTCTGTCCGTGAAACCAACCAGAAAGGAGACCGAGCATGCACGATCGATTCGATGCCCCTCCAGGTGGATGCTCCCCGCGTCCGCCAGGTACCAGCGACAGAGCTTTAGCGGACTCCCCAGACGATGGGGTGCGTTCTTTCAAGGCGGCTCAAGGCATCAGGCCCGGGATGATGGACGAGCACCCCGGAAGCTCTCGCCGCGGACTCGAAGACCGGCCGGTCTGCCTGCAGGGTACCAACTAGACTTCGTCAAGAAGGAGCATGAGCGGGAGCTGCGGCACCGCCATACTTCACCCGCGCGGCGGACCATGGACCGCTGCCCGCCGCGCGGGTGGGGTGCAGTCTTTCGAGGGCCATGCCCGGCAACGTGCCCAGCCCTCGGGCAGAGTAGGATGTGGGGCATGCTGACCCTGACCCCGCTCCTCACGTTACTGCTCAATCCTGTTCCGGCGGCCCCTGGGCAGGAGCTCTCTCCACCTTCATCGGAGGCGGCTCCGTCTCGTGGCCTTCCCGCTGTGCTGGTGGCGGAACCTTCCGAGTTCGTGGCGTGGCGCACCCCTGCCTCGAGCAAGCTGGCCGCCCGGCTCACCCGGAACGAGCAGGCCGCCTATGACGAGGCCTTTCGGGCCATCGAGGGCAAGGACCCCGACAAGGCCCGTGAGGCCGCCGCGGCGCTGGCCTCCGTCGACACGGTGGATGGCTGGAGGCACCTGCGCCGCCACTGTGCTGCCTGGGAGCGCACCCAGAAGCGCCAGCACGTGTTTCCCCAGGAGCGAGGGTGTGGCATCGGGGTGTATGCCGCCGCACTGGAGGCCGTGGCCCAGCGCACCGGCCAGCCGCAGGAGGCCCTGCTGCTGGACGTGGCCCGGCGCCTGGAGACAGGAGAGGAAGAGGGCCTCTATGCGTTTGCCCGGCTCACGCCTGCGCTGTGGAAGAAGCTCATTCCGCTGCTGGAAGAGGTACGGGCCGAGGGCGCCACGAACAAGGGGCTGCGCGCCTTCATCGACCGCGTGGACAGCGACGTGGTCAGCAGTGAGCCGGACGGTGGAGGCTACCAGCAAGAGGCGAGCAAGCTTCAGGCGTACCACGAGGCCAAGGACCGCAAGGCCCTGCTCGCCTATGCCCGCAACCCCAGGCCCCGGTACATGCTGCGGTTGCTCGCCGCCTATCACCTGGCCCGGCTCGGGGATGGCTCCGCGCTGGACCTGTTCGAGGACCCGGCGTTCCTTGCCAGCGGCGATGCACACGTGGCGAAAGTCTCGCTGGAAGAGCTGGTCACCGAGACCCAGGGCCCCTTGCGTCAGCGGGTGAAGTCGATCCTGGAGCTCTACACCGGTGCACGCCACCCCGCCGAGGGCTTGAACCTCGACGCCACGAAGCCCTCTAAGAAGCGCTGAGCCGATACCCGGCTGGTGTCTTCAATCGCCCGCTAGTACTCCAGCGGTGCCTGGGGTCCGGGAATGATGTGCGCGATGTCCGGATCGACGCCGTCATTCGCGCGGTCGGGGCGCTCAGCCTTCTCACGCTTGAGCTGCTCGCGCTTGACCTGCTTGTCCTCATTGCGCTGCTGACGAGCCCGTTCCTTCTGCCGCTTCAGGAATGTGACGGACATAAGAGACTCCAAGAGTAGAGAGTTAGCGCGAGGCCACGGCTCCTTCTGGAGACTGGGACCCTTCACGTTACCGTTTGGGAGCTTCAAGTTAAGCACTCGTAGCCTGGTTGCCCACCCCGTGGCGAGCGGGAGTTCTTCATGGGCGGTACCCTCCAGGAAAAATGTATAAACGAGAATTCCATTGATAATGGGGCGGGGTTGGGATTGCCTCGCGGACTCCCTTCTCGCCGTCCCTCGGAGTCGAGCATGACCACCTCCTCCATCCCCCCGCGTTCAACCCCCACTGCCGCCGCCACGCCCAAGGCCGACGTCACCAAAGTGGAGACCACGGAGATACAGGGCTCGAAGCAGAACGTCTTCTTCAACTACGACGAGACGCTGACCCAGGGCGAGCTGAAGACGGACTTTCAGGCCATCGGTGAGCAGCCGGAGCGGCCCAACGCGAAGCACTTCTCGGTGTCGGGCGCGCACGCCAACGGCTCCACGAAGAGCCGCCTGGACGTGGGCGTGAGCTTCACCAATACCGAGGCGAAGGGGGGCCCACCGCTGGTGCTCTTCATCAAGGACACGCGGGCCGCCAACGCGCCGAAGAACGACAAGGGCCAGGGGCTGGATCCGACGAAGTCCTCGCCCGCCAACTCGGTGAAGAAGGTGGCAGGGGGCTGGGAGGTGACCGTGCCCCCGGGGGCGACGGTGCAGGTGCCGCTGGCCACGGTGCAGGCCCACGCCGAGCGTCCGCCCCCCGCCAACCCGAAGGCGGGCTACACGCAGAAGGAGAACGAGGCGTACCAGCAGAAGTTCGTCCGGGACGGCTCGAGAATGGTGACCTACAGCCTGGACGTGACGGTGAAGTCCGGCAACCCCGCGAGCGTGGCGGTGAACGACATCGCCCGGCACCCCCAGAGCACCGCGGTCGACGCGTTCGCCTCCCCCGCCATGCCCAAGCAGTGGAAGGAGGGCCAGGACGCGTGGGAGAAGAAGATCGATCCCAAGCACCACCAGGGCATCTTCGCCGCGCGCGAGGCCAAGCCGGTGTCCCTGGCGCCGGGGAAGGAGGCGGGGCTCGTCATTGGAAAGATCGACGGCGAGGCGGCCTACAACACCCCGCACACCTTCCGTCTGCAGTTCCCCGAGAAGAACCTGCCCCACACGCTGGTGTTCCGCGGGGGCGGCGGGCCCACACTTCCTCGAGTGGGGACTCAGGAGCAGCTGCTGCCCATGAGCGTGAGCCCCACGAAGAGCTACGAAGTCTCCATGAAGGACGCGCTGAAGCAGGGTCTGATCAAGCAGGTGGGGCCTGGCCTGTACGAGCTTCAGGTGAAGTTCGTTCCGGGTAACAACGGCAACCTGAACGTCTCCGGCAAGTGGTAGCGCCCTGAGCCGGACAGCCGCCTCACGGCCTACCCCCATGAGGTGGCGATGGCTGCCGGTAGGGGCCGTTGAGCGCGCTTTGGAGGCGGCGGGAATCGAGCCCGCCGCCCCACGGGTGCGCTACTTCTTCTTCGCCGCGGCGCCCGGCACCGGGAAGCCGCGCTTGCGCATCAGCGCGTCGATGCCGGCGTCCTTGCCCCGGAACGCCCGGTAGCCGTCGGCCGGATCAATCGTGTTGCCCACCTGGAAGACGTTCTTGCGCAGCCGCTCCGCCACCGCCTTGTCGTACGGCCCCTTGCCCGCCGTGAACGCCTCGTACGCGTCCGCCGTCAGCGTGTCCGACCACAGGTAGCTGTAGTAGCCCGCCGAGTACCCGTCACCCGCGAACACGTGGCCGAACTGCGGGGTGCGGTGGCGCATGACGATCTCCTCCGGCATGCCCAGCGCCTTGAGCGTGTCCTTCTCGAATGCATCCGCGTCGATCGGCTTGTCACCCGCCAGGTGCGCCTTCATGTCGATCAGCGCGCTGGCCAGGTACTCCACCGTGCCAAAGCCCTGGTTGAAGGTGGACGCCTTCTCGATCTTCGCCACCAGCTCCGCCGGCACCGGCTTGCCCGTCTGGTAGTGCAGCGCGTAGCGGTTGAGCACCTCCGGCGTGGCCAGCCAGTGCTCCAAGAGCTGCGAGGGGAACTCCACGAAGTCGCGCGCCACCGAGGTGCCCGACAGCGTGGGGTACGTCACGTTTGACGCCAGCCCGTGCAGCGCGTGCCCGAACTCGTGGAACAGCGTCTCCGCGTCCTCCCAGCTGATCAGCACCGCCTCGCCCGGCTGGCCCTTCACGAAGTTGGAGTTGTTAGAGACGATCGTCGTCACCTCACCCTTGAAGCGCTCCTGGTTGCGGTAGGCGTTCATCCACGCGCCGGAGCGCTTGCCCTGCCGCGCGTACGGATCGAAGTACCAGAGCCCCACGTGCTTGCCGCTGGTCTTGTCCGTCACCTCCCACACGCGCACGTCCGGGTGGTACACGGGCACGTTCGTCACCGGCGCGAAGCTGAAGTTGAACAGCTCGCCCGCCACCCAGAACATGCCCTCGCGCAGCTTCTCCAGCTGCAGGTACGGCTTCACCTCGTTCTGGTCCAGGTCGTACTTCGCCTTGCGCACCTTCTCCGCGTAGTAGCGGTAGTCCCACGGGGCGATCTTGAACTTCGTGCCCTCCTTGTTGGCGATCGCCTGCATGTCGGCGACCTCCTCGCGAACGCGCGCCACCGCCGGCTTCCACACCGCCTCCATCAACTCCATGGCCCGCTCCGGCGTCTTGGCCATGGTGTTCTCCAGCCGCCAGTGCGCGTGCGTGGGGTAGCCCAAGAGCTTGGCCCGCTCGGCGCGCAGCTTCAGCACCTCGGAGATGATCTTGTTGTTGTCGCGCGCATCCCCGTTGTCACCGCGGTTGACGTAGTTGCGCCACACCTTCTCGCGCAGGTCGCGCCGGGACGAGTAGGTGAGGAACGGCTCCATGGAGGAGCGCGTGTTGGTGATGACCCACTTGCCCTTCATGTTCCGGGCCTCGGCCGCGGCGGCGGCGCCCGCGCGCACCGAGTCGGGCAGCCCGGCCAGGTCCTCCTGCTTCTCGAGGACGACGATG
>DASVVJ010001236.1:0-4735 GCA_036389955.1 Myxococcaceae bacterium | reverse complement strand
CACTGGCGAGGTGAGCGCGTACTTCTTCTGAATCTCCTCGAAGGTGAGCGGCTCGCGCAGCTTCACCAGCTCCACGTAGAAGGGGTTGGCCTGCTGCCGCTCGTACTTCAGCCGGGCCGCGAGATCCGCGTGCAGCTCGCGCAGCTTCTCCGGCGGCAGCAGCAGCAGCCCGTGGCGCTGGAAGAAGGCCACGTCGTACTGGTGCTCCACGTAGCGCACCTGCGGCAGCGCCTCGAGCTTGCGCTGCAGCTCCGCCGCGAAGGCCTTCAGCTGCTCAGGAGCCGCGCCGCGCCCGCGCAGCACCAGGTACCCGTCGCCGCCCGCCTTCTGCGACACGCGTGTCAGATCCTTCACCTCGCGCGCGCCCTGCGGCAGCAGCTCCACGAACGAGCCGCGGAACTCCAGCCGCGAGGCCAACAGCACCCCGCCCGCCGCCAGCAGCACGAACAGCGCCAGCACCCGCCACGGGCGCCCCGCCGCCACCCTCATGAATCGTTCGAACCACTGCTGACGCAGATTCCGCACCGGCAACACCTCGTGGCGCCGCTTCAAGCAAACTCGCGGCCACATCTCTGTCAGGGTCCGGACAACAAATCCAGAGCCGCAAGACTTCCGGGGGTTTGGCGACGGGTTCCGCTCTTGACGCAGAGGGCCAGGGCTGTCGTGGCGCCGCGCGTCGGAGCCCTGTTTTCAGGGTCCTGGGAGGGGGTCAGCACCGACCGCCACCCTGACACTGCTGCCATAGGGTCAAAAGTTGGCGCCTTGACAGTCCGGGAAACCCTCTTTATTCACGGCCCCGCGTCGCCCCGAGGAGGTCGCACGCAGCACACAGAGTGCGGCAGGCCGGTGCGCGCTCACAAGGTGCGCCTCGGCACTGTTCTCCGGATCCCCCGACGCAGACCGCAAGGACCACCATGAGCGACGTCTTCGATAAGTGCCGCAACTGGAAGGATTACCGCATCGCGAAGGCAGCGGGCATCTACCCCTACTTCCGCGCCATCGAGGCATCGCACGGCGCCACGGAGGTAGAGATCGAAGGCCGTCGCATCATCATGGTGGGCTCGAACAACTACCTGGGCCTGTCCGCCGATCCGCGCGTGAAGGAAGCGGCCATCAAGGCGGTGGAGAAGTTCGGCAGCACCTGCTCCGGCTCGCGTCTGCTCAACGGCACGCTGGCGCTGCACGAGGAACTGGAGCACCGGCTGGCCAAGTTCCTCAACCGCGAGTCCGCGCTGGTTATTTCCACCGGCTTCCAGACGAACCTGGCGCTGTCGTCGCTGCTGGGCCGCCATGACATTGTCTTCACGGATCGCCAGAACCACGCCTCGCTGGTGGACGGCATCCGCCTGGGCTTCGCCACCGAGCGCAAGTTCCGCCACAACGACATGGACCACCTGGAGCAGCTGCTCGAGGCGGCCGATCCCGAGGCGGGCAAGATCATCGTCACCGACGGCGTGTTCTCCATGGAGGGAGACATCTGCAACCTGCCGCGCATCGTCGAGCTGGCGAAGAAGTACAACGCGCGAGTGATGACGGATGACGCGCACTCCATGGGCGTGCTGGGCGAGAAGGGCCGCGGCGTGCCGGAGTACTTCGGGCTCGAGGCCGAGACGGACCTGGTGATGGGCACGTTCTCCAAGAGCTTCGCCTCGCTGGGCGGCGTGCTGGCCGGGCCGTTCGAAGCGATCAACTACATCCGCCACAAGGGCCGCTCGGTCATCTTCTCCGCGTCCATGACGCCGGCGTCGGTGGCCGCGGCGATCAAGGCGCTGGAGATCATCGAGGCGGAGCCGGAGCGCCGCGCGCGCCTGCTGGACATCGCCGAGAAGATGCACAACGGCTTCCGTGCGATGGGCTTCGACACGGGCGTGTCGGTGACGCCGGTGGTGCCGGTGCACATTGGTGATCAGGTGAAGTGCTTCCGCTTCTGGAAGGCGCTGCACGAGGCGGGCGTGTTCGCCAACCCCGTGATTCCGCCGGCCGTCGAGGCGGGCCACGCGCTGATCCGCACCAGCTACATGGCCACGCACACCGACGCGCAGCTGGACCGGGTGCTGGACATCTTCGAGAAGATCGGCCGCAAGCTGGACGTGATCCCCGAGACGCGCCCGTCGGTGTACGAGCCGGTGAAGATCGCCCGGCCGGGCACGGCGGTGACCTCCAACAAGGCCTCGGAGAAGTGGGCCGCGGGCTCCGTGGGCGAGCTGGCCAACAACGGCCTCACACTGGAGCAGCTCTCGCGCATGTCCTCGCGCGAGATGGCCGGCAAGCTGTTCGACGCGGTGGAGCACCTGACGTGGCGCGCCGCCAACCTGCAGCCGGCGGACCTGCGCAAGCTGGGCCCCGCCTCGATGAAGCTGTGGGAGAAGCGCAGCCAGATTCCGGGGCTGCTGCTGGAGAAGGGCGCTCACTTCTTCATGAAGAACGGGCACGACCGCAACGGCTCCCAGGCCGAAAGGAACTAGCCACTCATGGCCCTCGCCGCAGAGCCTTCCTCCTCCGTCTCGCTTCCCCCGCTTCCCTCCGACGTGACGGTGACGCCGGTGCGTACCAGCGCGGACACCACCGCCTTCATCCGCATGGTGTACCGGCTCTACCAGGACGACCCGCACTGGGTGCCGCCTCTGGAGATGGAGCGCAGGGACTTCCTCGACAAGCGGAAGAACCCCTTCTTCGAGTTCGGCGAGGTGGAGCTGTTCCTCGCGCGGCGAGGCACGGAGGTGGTGGGCCGGATCGCGGCGGTGAAGGATCCGCACTACAACGAGTTCCACGAGCTCAACCACGGCTTCTTCGGCCTGTTCGAGTGCGTGAACGACGCGGGCGTGGCGCGGGCGCTGTTCGACGCGGCCTCGCAGTGGCTGCGGGCGCGGGGCTTCGACACGATCCTCGGGCCGATGAACTTCTCCACCAACCACGAGGTGGGGATGCTGGTGGACGGCTTCGGCCGGCCCCCGGCGATCATGACGACGTACAACCCGCCGTACTACCCCGCCCTGCTCGAGGCCAACGGCTTCACCAAGGCGAAGGATCTGTGGTCCTTCGAGCTGTCCGCCTCGGCCCAGCCACCGGAGAAGGTGGTGCGCATCGCGGAGAAGATCCGCCAGCGCGAGGGCATCACCGTGCGCTCGGTGAATCTGAAGAAGTTCGAGGACGAAGTGACCGTCCTGAAGAACATCTACAACGCGGCCTGGGAGAAGAACTGGGGCTTCGTGCCGATGACGGAGCGCGAGTTCGATCACCTGGCGCGTGACATGAAGGCGGTCATCCGGCCGGAGCTGGCGCTCATCGCCGAGGTGAAGGGCGAGCCGGTGGCCTTCTCGCTGACGCTGCCGGACGCGAACGAAGCGATCAAGGTCGCCAACGGGCGGCTGACGACGTTCGGCCTGCCCATCGGCCTGGTGAAGCTGGTTCTGGCCTCGAAGAAGATCCGTCGGCTGCGGCTGATCACCCTGGGTATCAAGGAGGGCTACCGGCGCCGCGGGCTGGACGCCATCATGTACCTGGACACGCTGCGCACCGCCAAGGCGCTGGGGTACGACGGCGGAGAGATCTCCTGGACGCTCGAGGACAACACCCTGGTGAACCGGGCGATCGAGTCCATGGGCGGCCAGCGCTCGAAGACGCACCGCATCTTTCAACGTCCGCTCTGAGTCACGGAGAACCGTCTTGCACTTCCTCCTCACTGGCGGCACCGGCTTCATTGGGCAGCGCCTGGCCAGCCGCATCATCGAGCGCGGCGACAAGCTGACCGTGCTGGTGCGCAAGACCTCCAAGCGCGGCGCGCTGGAGAAGCTGGGCGCGAGCTTCGCCCCAGGCGATCTGCTCACCGGTGAGGGGCTCGCCGACGCCGCCAGGGGCGTGGACTGCGTGCTGCACCTGGCGGGCGTCACCAAATCGAAGGACCCGGAGGGCTACTTCCAGGGCAACGCCGAGGGCACCCGGCGCCTGGTGAAGGCCCTGGCGGAGCTGCCCACCCCACCCCGCCTCGTGTACTGCTCGTCGCTGGCGGCGGGCGGGCCTTCGGTGCCGGGGCGTCCGCGCCGCGAGGAGGAGCCCGCGGCTCCCGTATCGCTCTATGGCCGCAGCAAGCTGGGCGGCGAGCAGGCCCTGCGCGAGTACGCCCAGAAGGTGCCATCCATCGTGCTGCGCCCGCCGATCGTGTATGGGCCGGGGGACCAGGAGTTCCTGCCCTCGATTCTGCCGATGGCGCGGCTGGGCCTGGTGCTCAAGAGCGGCTTTGGGCCCAAGCACTACTCGGTCATCCACGTAGATGACCTGTGCACGGCGCTGCTCGCGGCGGCCGAGCGGGGCCAGACGATGAACGCGGACGATCCGAGCGCCGGGGTGTACACGGTGTCGGACGGGTCGGAGTACGCGTGGGAGGACGTCTGCGCGAAGCTCGCCACGGCGCTGGGGCACGCGAAGCCGCCGGCGGTGGTGCCGGTGCCCGAGACGGTCAGCTACGTGGTGGGGCTGGGCTCGGAGCTGGCCTCGCGCGTGCGGGGCACCATCCCCGCCCTCAACCTGGACAAGGTCCGGGAGATGCGGTGCCCCGCGTGGACCTGCTCGACGGAGCGGGCGGCGAAGGAGCTGGGCTTCACCGCCGCGATCCAGCTCGCTCAGGGGCTCGCCAGCGCCCTGGCGCCGGAGCCCCAAGCTCCAGGACGCTGACGCCTCCGGCTACTGGGTACCCGCGGGAGCCTTCTGCCCGGGAGTGCCGTTGCCGTTGCCGTTG
>DASVVJ010001235.1:0-5848 GCA_036389955.1 Myxococcaceae bacterium | reverse complement strand
CGGTCACGACAGGCCAGCACCTCCTGGGGAGTCTCGTCAGGTCCTCCGGTCTGCTGGGACTCGCAGGCCCCCACGAATACGCCAAGAGTTGCCACGATGAATCGCGCGCTCGCGCGAAGGGTCGTCGTCATCCGCTGCTCCTTGTGCAGGTGTCTGCGATCAGCGGAGTACCAAAGAGGATCCGCGAGGAGCAAATAAAGTTGAAAGGTGATTCACCTTTGCAGTGCGTCATGCGGGCGGAGTTGAACCCTCATTCAGCTTCGCACCGCGTCATTCGGCGTGTGTAAATCTGGTTTTCCAGCTCCCTACGGCACCAGCACGAGTTTTCCCACCGTGGTACCGGACTCGATCGCACGGTGCGCCTCGGCCACCTCATCGAGCGGGAAGCGCTTCACGGGCGGAGCGACAAGCCTGCCCTCCTCCACCCAGCCGATGAGCCGGCCCATCGCTTCGGCCAGCAGCGCCTGCTGGTCGAAGAGGTACGAGAGGTTGAAGGCCAGCACGCTGGTGTTGTCATTGGTGAGCGTGAGCGGGTTGTAACGGGGAGTGCGCAGCCAGTCCCACGCCAGCTTCAGGTAGTTGGGCCGTCCGCCCTTGCGCGGCATCATCGAGTGGAAGCCATAGATGACGAGCTTCCCAGTGGAGCCCAGGTGCGCGTAGCTCTGCCCCAGCGTGGAGACGCCATTGGCATCGAACACCACGTCATAGCCCTGGGGAGCGGCCCGCTCCGCCGCCTTCCACAGGTCCTCGCTGGACTTGTCGATGACGACGTCGGCGCCCATGGCGCGAGCGGTCTCCACCTTGTGAGCGCTGCCAACCACGCCCACCACATGGCCTCCGGCGATGCGCCCCAGCTGCACCAGCGCGCTGCCCACGCCGCCCGCCGCCGAGTGCACCAGGAGCCGGGCGCCGGGACGCGGGTGGGCCAGCTCGAAGAGGGCGTAGTACGCGGTGATGAACACCGTGGGGAACCCGGCCGCCTGCGCCGCGTCGAGCCGGGCCGGCAGCACGAAGAGCTGGTGCCGGGGCACGCAGACGTGCGTCGCGTACCCTCCGAAGCGGGTGACGCCGAACACCTTCGTCCCCGGGGCGAGGTCCGTGACCCCCTCCCCCACCGCCGTCACCGTGCCGGAGTACTCGAAGCCGGGAGTGATGGGCCAGCCCACGTACTCCTTGGCCGAGGCATACAGCCCCATGCGGATGACGCAGTCGGCGTAGTTGACGCCAATGGCCTCGGTGGCCACGACGGCCTCACCCGCCTTCGGCGTGGGGATGGCCATGGGCTCGAGCTTGAGCTTCTCGTACCCACCTGCCCGATGAATCACCACTTTGCGCGCTGTCATCGCGCACGGAGTATCACGAATTGACGCACCGCGATGGCACGCCATGCCCCGCATGACGCACTGCAAAGGTGAAT
Organism: Myxococcaceae bacterium; assembly: GCA_036389955.1. Classification (GTDB taxonomy): domain Bacteria; phylum Myxococcota; class Myxococcia; order Myxococcales; family Myxococcaceae; genus DATHBR01. Next base: position 4,431 of record DASVVJ010001235.1, on the reverse strand, counting down.
CAGTATTCAACTTCGCGGCAACTTGACTGACAGCTTTTCCAGCGAAAGCCCGTACACTGCCTGGTGCGCTTGCTCACTCTCCGAGCGAGTGATCCCCCACCTCAAGGAGAATCAAGATGCGTCTGCGCTCTTCACTGTCTCTGCTGGGCTCGCTGTGTCTGCTGTCCGCTGGCTGTGGCGAAGGTCTCGAGACTGAGCCCACCGACGTAGCCGCCGAGGCGCCCGCCGAGGCGCTGGCCTCGCAAGAGCAGGCGGCGGTCTCGACTTCGGGCTTCACCTCGCACTTCCGCTCGTGGCTGTCGGCCAACGGGTATGACGCGTACAACCTGGTGCGCACGGACCTGGCGGGCGGCAGCTACGGCGGCAAGGCCAGCAGCACGGACACGGTGGTGAACCAGCCGGTCATCTTCATCCACGGCAACTCGGACAAGGCGGTGGGCACGGGCACAGTGGGCCAGACCGGCTGGAATGCCTCCATCGAGTTCTTCCAGTCCAAGGGCTACAAGACGAGCGAGCTGTACGCGACGACGTGGGGGCCGGCGGATGCCTCGATGTCCGCGTACCAGTACCACTCGAAGACGTACGTGATGAAGGTCCGCAAGATGATCGAGGCGGTGAAGGCGTACACCGGTGCGGCCAAGGTGGACGTCATCGCGCACTCGATGGGAGTAACCCTGGCGCGCAAGGCCATCCTGGGCGGCTACGCCACCGACGCGCTGGAAGGCGGCCAGTACTACATCGGCCCGCCGCTCACCGCCTCGGTAGATACCTTCGTGGGCATCGCGGGCGCCAACCGGGGCCTGACGAGCTGCTTCCAGACGGGCGGCTCCACGCCCACCTGCGCCAGCACCAACGGCCTGTACCCGGGCTACTGGAACGGCGTGGGCGTGTCGGGCCGCTCCTCGTTCCTGGAGAACCTGTACTCCTCCAGCAAGTACGAGGGCGCCTACCGCTACTCCATCTTCTCCACCGCGGATGAGGTCATCGGCTACAACGGCGTCGTCTACTACGAGTACACCTCCCGCATCCCCGGGCAGACGGGTGAGAAGGTGTACTCCGGCTACCCGTACGGCCACTTCAATTCGAAGGACCTCACCGGCGCCGTGCAGCACAGCATGGTGAAGAGCCACATCATCCCGTAGTGGCTCAGGGCCGCGTCGGCGGAGGGGTGGACTCCGCGGCGGGAGGCGCCGGCTCCGTGGGAGCCACGGGCGGAGCCTCCTGCCGGGGCTCTGCACCACCGGAGCCGGGGACCTTCTTGAGGAACGCGCTCACCGCCGCGTTGTACTCCTCGGGGCAGTCGAGCTGCACCGAGTGACCGCAGCGATCCAGCCCTACCAACTCCGAGCCGCGGATGCCCGCGTGCCCGTACGCCATGACTTCCCGCGCGCGCCCGCCGTGCAGGAACGGGTTGGGAATGAGCCGGTCATCCTCGCCGAAGACGATGAGGGTGGGCGCCTGGATGCGGCCCAGGCTGTCGCGCACGAAGTCGTTGTGCGCCAGCCCGTCCACCGTGCGCACGTTGGCGTAGGCGTAGGAATCGAAGCCGGGCGAGGCCGCCACGCGCACGCGCTCCTCGATGAGCCACTCGAGCTCCGGGCGCCAGCGCGAGAAGTTGGACTGGCGCACGCTGCCCCAGATGCCGTACTCGGGCGCGGATTTGATCAGCACGGTGCTGAAGACGCGCTTGAACCACGCCTTCTCCTTCGCGGAGAACTTCTCGAAGCCGGCCGGAGCGGTGAGCACCAGCGCGCCGGGCTCCTCGGGGTAGCGGATGGCGTACGAGAGCGCCGTCTGCCCGCCCATCGAGTGCCCCACGAGAATGGGCTTCTCGATGCCCAGCGAGGTCACCACCTCGCGCACCACGTCGGCCATGGCCTCCATGGTGTACGGGAAGGAGGCGGGCTTGTCCGACTTGCCATAGCCGGGCAGGTCCACCGCCACCACGCGGTAGCCCTGCGCGGCGAAGGCGTCGAGCTGGTAGCGCCAGAACTTGAGGTACGAGCCCAGCCCGTGAATGAAGACGAGCGTCTGCTTGCCCTCGGGGTTGAGCTGCACGTAGGCCACCTCGGGGACGGTGGCCACGTTGTAGAGCTGGGCCGTCTTCTCCAGCCGCAGGCGCTGGAGCGGCCAGGCCTGGCCCTGGAGCGAGGTGTAGGGGAAGTCCTGGAAGGACAGCACCGGCTCGGTCTTGTACGAGCGGACACAGCCCGAGGCGAGCGCGGCGAGGAGCAGAGCCGTGGCGGCGCGAAGAGTCGTCATCATCAGAACGCGTACCAGGTGAAGGTGGTGAAGGCCGCGAAGGGGTTCTTCGTCACGCGCGGCGCCCCGTCATAGAAGTCGCCCTTGAACATGTAGCCGGTGTGCAGGCCCAGGGTCATGAGGTAGCGGATGGTGTACTTCAGCTCCGCGTTCACCTCGGTGCCGATGAAGCGCCCGCGCGGCACGTTCTCGTCCCAGCGCGGCGGCGTCACGTCGCTGGTGGCCAGCGCCGCGCCCAGCTTCAGGTTGAGCTTGTTGGCAATGAGGTCCATGGCACCGGTGGCGATGGCGGCGCGCACGCCGTAGCCCTGGTTGGAGATGTCCGCCACCGCGCCCGTGTAGTTGTTGGCCGCGCTGGTGAAGGGGAACAGGATCAGCGTCTTGTGGTTGAACCACACCGCGCCCGGCAGGCCGTACATGTTCATCGTGAAGGCGCCCTTGTACTTGCCGTCGCTCAGGTCCTCGTCACCCGTGGTGTACATGGCCTCGAGCGTCACCACGTCGTTGGGCGTGCGGCCCCAGTTGTAGAGCAGCTCCAGGTTGGCCGACAGGCCGCTGATCGTCACCTCGGGGTTGAGAGTCGACTCAGGGTTGCCGTTCTGGAAGCTACCCCCGTTGTACATGAGGAAGCCGGAGGCGCCGAAGGGCCCGGTGCGCAGGTCGATGTTGTGGTTGAAGTGCGTGCCCAGCCAGAACACCGTGCCCGTGGGCCGATCCAGCTCGAAGCGCCCGGTTCCCGTGAAGCTGCCCAGGCCCACGGAGGCCGGGCCGCTTCTCACCAGGCCCTCGAAGGCGAAGGCTTCGCCCTTGCTGTCGTCGCGCAGCATCCACGCGGAGACGCCCACGTTCGTCCCCGGCCGCACCGGGTAGACGTAGTCGCCGGTGGCGAGCCAGATGTACTTCAGGCGTGGATCATTCCCAGTTGCTCGGTCCGCCTGAGCGCTGCCCAGCGGCAGCAGGCTCAGCTTCGCATGGCCCTTGTAGCTGCTGAAGATGGACAGGCCCGTCGCATCGCTGCCCAGGAAGGCGAGCTTGTAGCCGGTGCGGATGATGTCGTTGAGCGGCGTGCGCGTCGGATCGAAGTAGGTGTCGTAGACGGACTGAGTGCCCAGCAGCAGCGTGAGTTTGGCGGGGTCGCGGAACGGATAGAAGGCGACGTTGATGTTCTTCGTCTGGATGTTGATCATGTCGGCGTTGAAGCCGCCACCCTCGTTGGGCTGAACGCTGTTGGCCGCCCGGCCCCAGAGAAAGTCCACCTCGAGCTGAGCGCGGAAGGTGGCCAGCCCGTCGACGAACCATGGGCTGTACTCGATGACGGGGATCCAGCGCTGCTCGACGTAGTACGCCGTCAGGTCATCCACGAGCACCGCGCTGCCCGTCGCATTGCCGATGGGCCCCAGCGACACACCCTTGAGGCCGCTGGGGTCTCCCACCTGGTTGCCTACGGTGCCCCGCGCGAAGAAGTAGTTGATGAAGACGAACTCGCGAGGCTCGGCGTCCTCCTCGCGGTCCTTCTCATCCTCCCACGCGCCGTAATACGCCCCCGGCACCGGGGTAGGGCTTGCGCTCGCGGGGAGCGCGAGCCCTGACGCCACCAGGGCGAGCACCACCGCGCCGCCTCGCATGGCCCTGACTGCTTCAGCCTTCAACCACCACGTCATAGACCCCTCTGGAATGGGAAGGAGACAGGGCGCGCGAAGCGCTCGCTGCCCGCGTTACTGCGCGGAGACCGTGTAGACCTGCACGGCGTTGCCGGTGAACGGCTGGCCCAGATGAGTGATGCCGCCAGAGCCCACCGCGCCGGCCGCGCACGTGGCGCCCACGGCCTGGCCCTCGAAGAACAGCTCCAGCGAGAGCGTCTTGCCATCCGCGCTCAGGCTGCCACGGCCCTGCTGCTTGAAGCTGGTGTAGGTGAACAGCACGTCGAAGCAGGTGGCGTCCGCCTTCACGTTCTCGATGAGGACGGCGTTGGTGGAGAAGGACATCGGGTTGCCCTTGGCGGTGGCGTTGTCGCAGTCGCCGACCTTGGTCGTCTGGTTCACGTTGTTCAGGGTGCCCGCGGTGCTGCTCACCTGGAACTGGCCACCGGCGACGACCATCTCGACCTTGTTGTAGCACTGCGAGCTGGGGCCGAGGTCCACGTTCTCGCTGAAGCCGTTCGGGTGGGAG
>DASVVJ010001234.1:0-9715 GCA_036389955.1 Myxococcaceae bacterium | reverse complement strand
ACTCCCTCCCGTGCGCCACCCTGATCCGCTCGGTGAACGGGCTGGCGGGAGTGGCCCACAGAGGGCTCCTGCCTCCCGTGGAAGCACTGCCCTCCTGGGAGGGGGGGCTCGTCGGTCAGCGCTTTGGCAGCTTCCGGGTGGTGCGCGAGCTGGGCCGCGGCGGCATGGGCGTGGTGTGGCTCGCCGAGCATGAGCTGATCCGCAAGCGCGTGGCGGTGAAGGTGCTTCATGAGCACCTGGCCCGCGACAAGCGTCTGGTGTCGCGCTTCCTGTCCGAGGCCCGCACCCTCACCCTCGTCCAGCACGAGAACATCGTCGCCATCTACAACCTGGACATGCGCGAGGGCCGCCCCTACCTCGTCATGGAGTACCTCGAGGGCCAGAGCCTGGCCTCGCTGCTCAGCGGGCCGCTGGAGCTGTCCCGGGCCGTGGATCTGCTGTGCCAGCTGTGCGACGCCCTGGGCGCCGCGCACACGCACGGCGTCGTCCACCGCGACCTCAAGCCCGGCAACGTCTTCCTCGTGCCCGCGGGCGAGGGCCGCCAGCGCGTGAAGCTGCTGGACTTTGGTCTGTCCAAGAGCCTGCTCCACCCCGTCGAGCGCACCCCCACGCAGCACGGCGTGCTGCTGGGCACTCCCGAATACATGGCCCCCGAGCAGTGCTCCGGTGAGCCGGTGGATGCGCGCACCGACCTGTACGCCCTGGGCGTCATGGCCTTCCAGCTCTTCACCGGACAGCTGCCCTTCTCCGGGCACCCGGCGGAGCTGCTGCTGGCGCACCTGCAGCGCCCGCCGCCGCTGGCCCACGAGGTGAAACCCGGCTTGCCGCCGGAGCTCTCACGTGTGCTGCTTCGCGCCATGGCCAAGCGCTCCGCGCACCGCTTCGCCTCCGCCGCGGAGCTGCGCGAGGCGCTCCAGGCCGCCGTGACGCCGCCCAAACCCGTGGCCGCTCCGCTCTTCACCGCCCGGGTGCGGGTGAGCGGGGTGAGCGGCTCGGTGGAACTGCGCTGCGAGCGCGTGGGCCACGCCGGCCTCTTCCTCCACACGGACAGCCCTCCGCCCCGGCTGCTCGAGGATGTGGGCATGTTGCTGCGGCTGCCCGGCGGAGAGCTGGCCTGCACCGGCCAGGTGGTGCGCCACGTGTCCGCCCCGCAGGCCCGCGAGTGGAACATGGCCGCCGGCTTCGGCGTGCAGCTGCGCGACAGCGCCCCCGGCTTCCTCGAAGCCCTGGACCGGCTGATGGCCGGCGAGCGGCTGGCGCCCCAGACCCCGCCGCTCAGCGACGAGCAGGAGAACGCCCGCGCGGATGGGGTGCTCCAGCGCTTCCGCGGCCGCGTCCACGGGGACCACTACCTGGTGCTGGGCGTGCCATGGGACGCGGACTTCGACGCGGTGCGCGTAGGCGCCCGCGAGGCCCGCCTGTCGCTCGAGCCGCTGATGAAGCTGCCCCTGTCCCCCGGCCAGCGCGCCCAGGCGGAGCGGGCGCTGGACCGTGTCACCGAGGCCTTGTGCGTGCTCTGCCACCCCGAGCGCCGGGCCGAGTATGACGCCAGCCTGCGCAACCTCGGGGGCCTGCTGCGCTGCCTCGCCGGGGGCCTCACCGTCACCGCCCTGGAGCAGTGCCGCCGCCGCTTCCTGGCCCGCCACCCCGTGCCCGAGGGCCACGCCACCCTGCACATGGCCACCGGTGCCGCCTTCGCCGCGCAGGGCAAGCTCCAGGAGGCCCTGGCCGCCTATGAAGCCGCCCTCCGCGCGGATCCACTCCACCTGGAGGCACTCAAGGCCTGGCGCTCGCTCCGCGCCCGGGTGCGCGCCACTCCTCCTGAAGTCGGGGGACTGTAACTTCTGCAACACCCGGGCTGGCATTTCTTCCAGTCCGTGAGAGATACCCTTCCCAGACATCGAGAATCCCTCAGGTTTGTGTTGGCACGTGGACTGCTAGCGGCAAGCTCCTCGGTACCGCCATGATTCGCTCCTACACCCGAGTCGCCGGCCCTTACCGCGTCACCTTCTCGCCCGAGGCGTGGAAGGAGATCGGCCGGCTGTCCGGAGGCACGTTCCTGGCACTCCAGGAGACGTTGGACCGCATTGCCCAGCAGGCTCCCAGCACCGTGCCCGCCGACAGCGGCCCCGAGGAAATCACCTTCAAGCTGCGCGGCCTCGTCATCCAGTGTGAGCGGGATGACACCTCGCGCACGCTCACCGTGCAGCGGTTGCTCTCCGTGAGTGAGGGTGGCGTCGGCCAGGTGGGGTAGGCCGGGCGCCCGCTGACCAGGCCTGCGCGAGCAACGCGCAGGCCCTGCTTGCGTCCAAGGACAGGCTCCTCGTTAATCCTCCTGTCCTCATGGCCTCCGACTCCGACGACAAGCTTCCTCCTCAGGGGCGGCTCCACCGGCTGCGCAAGCTGGCGGGGCTGTCCGCCCAATTGGGCGCGGATGTGCTCAAGAGCGGGGCCAAGCGCCTGGCCGGGCAGGACCCGGACCTGCTCAGCAAGAGCATGGCCGAGAAGCTCGTCGCCACCCTGGGGGACATGAAGGGCGCGGCGATGAAGTTCGGCCAGGCGGTGTCCATGGACCCGGACCTGCTCACCCCCGAGGTGCGCCAGGTGCTCGCCCGGCTGCAGAACCAGGCGCCGGCCATGGGCTACGACACCGTGGCCCGCGTGCTGCGCGAAGAGCTGGGCGCGCCGCCCGAGCAGCTCTTCCGCCACTTCGAGCGCGAGGCCATGGCCGCCGCCTCGCTGGGCCAGGTGCACCGGGCCGTGCTGGAGGACGGGCGCGCGGTGGTGGTGAAGGTGCAGTACCCGGGCGTGGCCGACTCACTTCAGGGTGACCTGGACAACCTGGGCATGGTGGTGAAGACGGTGTCCAAGGCCACCAAGGCGATGGACGGCACGGCGTACTTCCGCGAACTGCGCGAGGAGATGATGCTGGAGCTGGACTACCGCCGCGAGGCCGAGCTGTGCCAGGGCTTCGAGAAGTGCGTGGCCCGGCTACCGGACCTCAAGGTGCCCGCCGTCATTCCCGAGCGCTCCACCGGGCGCGTGCTCACGCTGGAGCTGCTCGAGGGCCAGACGCTCAAGGACTGGGTGGTGGCCGAGCGCACGCCCGAGGAGCGCTTCCGCGTGGCGCGCCAGCTCATCCGCGCCATCTACGGCCCGTTCCTGTGCGCGGGAGAGATTCACGCCGATCCGCACCCGGGCAACTTCATGGTGATGGAGGACGGGCGGCTGGGGCTGTTGGACTTCGGCTCCATCAAGCGCTTTTCCGAGCGCTTCGTGGACGCCAACCGCCGCATGTTCATGCAGGCCACGAAGTTGGAGTCCATGGACATCCTGGGGCTGAGCCGCGAGGTGGGCTTCACCATCGAGCTGCCCGAGGAGGAGGCCGAGGCGCTCATCCGCGAGATTCTGCACATCGCCGGCCGGCCCATGCGCTCGAACACGTATGACTTCGCCACCTGCGAAATCAACCGGGACATGAAGCAGCACTTCGCGCGCAACGCAGTGCGCTTCCTGAAAATCCGGCCGCCGCCCGAGGCGGTGATGTTCTTCCGCTCCACGGGTGGGCTGGCGCAGAACCTGCGGCTCATTGGCGCGCGGGGAGACTTCCGCCAAGTGTACCAGGAAGTCGCGGACCTGCTGGCCTGAGCCCAGGGTGGCGGACGTTGTAATCGAATTGCAAATCGGCCGATTGATTCCCACGCGCTGGCCGTTCCTGAACGTCACTTGCTGCTGGTTCACCCGGATATTTTGGAGAACGTGGTGTTCACGCTGCTCCTGTGCTCCACTGCTCTCTGACTCTTCGTCTAGCCTGTGAAGGCGAGCGGAGCGGGAGGTGCCCATGAGAACTGATGTCTCGTGCATGCCTGGGACTCAGGCCGCTCGGCATTGGGCGGTACTGATCGTCTGGGGGTTGCTCGCAGGATGCGCCACAGCCCCCACCAAACAGCCGCAACAGAGAGGCTCCACCCAGTGCCAAAGCGAGCCAAATTGCGTTGCGATGATCTGTCGAGACCCGAATGATCTCGCGACTTGTTACTGCCCAGCAACACTTCCAGATGGGCGCCGCCAACCTCTCTCTCCGGAGGAGTGCGAGTCAACGCTTGGAGACCCGAACTACGATCATCAAGTTATCTCAGTTGGGGGGCTTGGCGATGGGGGAAAGGGGGAGCGCGGGAAGACAGTTAAGCCTGAAGGGACAAAATATGTGCGCCCGTCCGGCGCGACGACGCCCGAACAGCGAGCCTCCGTGCAGGGAAAGCCTTGTGTCGATTGTGGCAATTCTGCACCGAAAATGCATGCTGACCATAAGGATCCTCTCGTGAAGCAACACTACGAAGGCGGTGGCATCGACAAGACACAGATGCGCAATCCAGAGGCAGTCCAACCGCAGTGCCCCACGTGCTCTAACCGCCAGGGAGCCGATCTCAGCCGGTACTCGCGTGAAAAGGCAAAGGCACTTCATCAGGCAACGGGATCTGCCAAGACAGCGGAGCCTGCCAAAACAACGGGGCCTGAACATGATTGACGAATGGGCTCAGAAACAACAAGAGCTGTGCCGACGCTATGCGACAGCGTTCGTCGATGCGCCAAGAATATTGAAGGTGGGTATCGCCAAGAACGTTCGTTCTGGTCTAAGGCCAATCAATGGACTGCGCCATCCTCCAGAAGGTGACACGACGGGATGGTACATTTGGGCAGGAGGGGAAATCTCGTCTGATTCGGAATTCTTCGTTCCACTCCATGTTGAGCATCTCGCGGAGTGGTGCCCAGAAGTAATTCCTTTCCTGGGGCTACCTCCAGGGTGGCGTTTTATGGTTGCGGATGGGTACGAAGACGTATGGGAAGATACGAGTCTTCTCAGGACAAGCGGGCCACAGAGTTCATGAAAGGGCGTTCGCTCCGATCCAACCCGTGAGGTAGAGTGCCAGGCTTCCATCCCGGGAGGGAGCATGCGCGCATTCACCTTGGTCCAGGGGCTCGTCCTGGTTCTTGGTCTCTTGAGAGGCCACTCCGCCTGGGCTCAGGAACCGGCCCCACGCTCCGGGCGCACGTTGACGGTTCCGGGACCGGCAGGTGCCGTGGTGCACTCCCAGCCGATCTCCGTCGCCGCGAACTTCACCACCACCCTCGAGCTGGAGATGCCCGTGAGTGAGGTGTCGCTCAGTGGGCCAGGCTCGGAGCGGGTCGGCTTACAGCGCATGGGGCGCCAGATCATCTTCCTTCGCCCGGGCGGAGCGCTCTCCGCGAAGGAGCAGCCCACGCTCACGGTCACGGCCGAGGATGGGGTCCGGTATGTGTTCCCGCTCGTGGGCAACGCGGTGGAGCCGGACACCGAGGTACGGGTCCGCCGGGGGCGCTGCCCCACGGAGGAGGAACTCGACCTGGCGGCGGTCGAGCTGCTGCTGCGTGAGCCCATGGGTCAGCTCAGGAAGAGCGCTTTCCAGGAGCGCAACCGGAGAGCAACCGCTGATGGTGTGACGATGCAAGTCTGGGGTGCGCTTCCGTTCTCGCGAATCGCCATCGTTGGCCTGCAAATCATATCAAAACCGCCAGCCCCGTTTCTCTTCGAGCGGGCGCGTTTTCACAGTCCCATGGGGCGCCTGAAGGTTCTGGGTGCTCTTCCACAGCCGGACGGTGAGATCGCCATCGTGGTCGAGCGACCCGCGGACGAGAGCGATGGGGTTGTCTACACCCTCTCTGTGTCGGAGAAGGATGGACCGCGCCAACTCGTCGCGGACGTCGTCCCGTGGCCCCTGGTTTCAGCGCTTCCGGCGCACGGCGTTCTGGGGGAAGAGCTCGGGCCGGAAAGAGGTGCTGAAGCTGATCCAGATATCGGGCGTGGGGACGGGAAACTCCCCCGGCCGAAGGTCCGCCAGCGCCGCTAGGAGCCGTGGGTCGTCGTTGCCCACGTCGACCCCCTCGTGCGAGCCCGGGCCCCACCTCTCCACGCCAGGCTCCGTGCCCTCCCTGTCGTAGCCCACGGCGCAGATGGGAAACTCCCGCCCGTCCGCCGTCTTCAACCGGTCGAGGTGCACGGACATGCGGTTGCCCAGAACCGTCGCCTTCCCGAACAGCTTCGCGCCCTTGAGCTGGTTCTGCATCGCTGGGGGAGGCTCCGTGCCTGGCCATCGTCCATGCCACATCGCCTCCACCGGCCCCGGCTGGAGGAAGAACGGCGTATAGTTGCGCCGCCCCGTCTCGTTGAGCAGCTCGACCAGGTACGGCGCTCCGGGTCTCAGCCCCAGTTCGCCCACGGCGGCATGAGCCTCGGCGGGGCAGTCCTCCAGCCACTCGGTGTCCACCTGGCGCACCTGCACGGCCGAACACGCCGCCAGCGTCAGCCCGGCGCAGGCCGCCAGCAGGTTGCCTCGCGGGCGAGGCGGTTCGTTCATCGCTTCAGCCGAGGAACCAGGAGCGGGCACGGTCAGGTTTCCTTTCTGCTGTTCGGAAGCGGAGGGGGCGGCGCCAATCTCCAGGGAGTCGAAGTATGCGCTCTCATAGTAGAGGCCCGCGTCCTCCAAAAGAGACATCGCGGCCTCGTAGTCACAGGGCGTTATGCTCTCCCTGCCGCAGGCGACCTCCTGCATCACCCAGTAGAACCACCAGGACATCGAGAGCTGCTCGCGACTGGAGATGTCCTTGAACAGCTTGGCGTCTCCCGGCGCGGGACGGGGGTCGGGCCCTGTCATCGGGAAGTGCAGCGGTGGATAGATCCGCCACCCCTCCGGTAACGGCCACATGGCTCCCAGCCACGCCCTGAACAGTGTAACCCGAGGCGCCTCCGGAGGCTGGCGTGGCAGGAGCGCCAGCGCGAGGAGGGCTGCCATGATGACCGCGACCGCAGCCGCGCCGCCTACCCACAGTCGAACTCTTGCAAGCCTGGCCATGCGCTTCACCCCTGACCTGGTGGGTAGCATGGCCCGAAGAGGACCTGGTAGGCAACTTTCGGAGGTTCAGCGGGTTGTGTGGCAGCGCCTGCTCGTACTCCGCCAGCGCCAGGTCCAACTTCCCCTGGGACTCTCATGCCGCGGCGGCGGTGGTGGCGTGGGTGCGCTCCTTGGCCTCCGAGCCGGGGTGCCGTCACAACACGTGGGCGGCGCGGGCCTGCTCCAGCGTGTACTCCTTCCCGACGGTGGTGAAGGGGCCCGTCTTCTGGACAAGCCACGCACAGGAGCCCGGCGGCAGGTAGAAGTCCTCCTCGAAGGGAGCCAGCCCCAGGTGGCGCAGGTAGTCCTTGAGCATCTCGAAGGTGAAGCGGTCACTGACCCGGCGTGCCTGGTACTGCTCCACCTGCTCGAAGGGGAAGGGCTCACCGGACTGACCGAAGACCCAGCGTCCTCCATCATTCGCAGCATAAAGGGTGCGCAGATAGTTGAGGATCTTCCCCGGCTGCTCCGGGCCGAACACATCCAGCATCACCGCGCCGTAGCGGCCGCCTCCGTGCTTGTGCAGGGTGTGGGGCACGGCGACCACCCGCAGGCATCGGATGCTCAGCCTCCGGGCCATGGTGCTCATAGGACTGGAGGCATCCGTCCCGGTCCACTGGTTGGAGACGTAGGCGGTCCAGGCGCTACGCGTCGGAATGAACAGGCGCCGCTGGGTCTCGCCACCACTCAGGGGCAGCAGGCGGGAGAGCGTTTGCTCCAATGGGCCCGAGACAGGGAGCACCTCAATGGTGCTGCCTTGGGACGTCACCAGTCCTCTCTGCCATGTGGCGAAGGCTTGCGCCGCCTGCTCAGCCCCCAGCTCAAGAAAGCCCATCTCGGAGGTGACAGGCGCCCAGCGGTCCTCCAGCAGCAGGCCCTTCATCTCTCGCGTCATTGGGGCACGCCTCATTGCTCAGGGATGATGATCAGGATGACGTCTGCGTCCGGGTCGTTGGCGGAGAGGCGCGATTGGTGGCCAAGGCCACGGCCCGAAGCCGGTGAGTCGTACTCCACATAGTAGCGGCGATGGTTGTAGTCGAATTGCAGGTCCGGCCGATTGATGCCCACGCGCTGGCCGTTCTTGAGCGTCAGTTGCTGCTGGTTCACCCGAATGTTCTCAGCTCCGAGCTCGTCCCTCAGATACACGATGTCCCTCTGGAGTTGCGCGTTCTGACTGGGACTGGGGCTAATGGGACGGTCCTGTGGCAACAATCTGGGCACCTTCGGCTTGACGCTGGCGTCCTGACGCAGGCGAGGGCCGACAGGCACCTGCGGTGTTGGGTTCTTGCCCGTGAGGGCCTGGACCAGTTCCGGAGAGGGCGCGAGTGGGCCCGGTGCCGGAGGGGGCGGTGCAGGCGCCGGAGCGGGCTTTGGAGCAGGCGGTGTAGCGGGTTCTGGAGCAGGTGCCACGGCGCGTGGCGGAGCAGGCGGAGCCTTCACCTGGCCAGGGCCCACCGGCTCCACCATCGGCTCCGGGACACCCCATCCGGGTACCGGCCGCGTGGCGGTCATCAACTTGCCAGCGGCCACGCCCGCCGCCAGCACCGTGAAGAACTCCTGGGCCGCGCCGAGCCTGGACACCTCCCGGCCGGTGAACAGCTCCTGACCGCTGCCCATCTGCCATCCCCGCTCCAGCGCGAAGTGCAGCGGGTTGGAATCCCTCGACAACTCATACAGCCCCAGGGAGAGCTGAATGGTGGTTGGGTGCGTCAGCACGTAGTGCTTGACGATGCGCCGCCGGTTCTCCCAGTGGGCATACCCCTGGGCTGCGGCGGCTCCCGTGCCCAGCAGCCGCTCCATGGCCTCTGTCTGCTCGAGGGTGAGGCGCTGTGGCGTCACCAGCGGCCACATGCGGATGGGCTCGGGCACCGTCGCCGCGCTCATGGCTTCGGCGTATTGGCGCTCCCACTCGGACAGCGGGTGGGTCCAGTGCTGTATGTCTTCCCCGCCAGGGCCCGAGGCCCACCAGGACAGGACGTTCCCTGGTTTTCGCAGGAGCAGAATCTGCTGAATGACATCCCGCTCTGCGAAGGGGGGGCGCATTCCCTCCGAAGCAGCGGGCGAGAGCCCCGCCGTCCTCGCCTCCGCCGCGGACGAAGGGTCCAGGCCCTGCGGCGGCAAGGCGCCTGCTGGACTGTGGGCGGACTGCTGCGCCCAGGGGCGCTGAGGCGGGGCGAGGGCAGGCGCGCGAGACGGTGCGCCGAAGCCGAAGAGCACACTCACCCCGAGGGAGACCACCCCTTGGCCTTGCGCGAAGCGGGAGGGCTCGAACGCGTACACGCCCGCAACGCCCACCTCCAGCCCGATGCTGCCACGGATGGCGTGCACCCCGGCTTCGCCCCCGGCGCGCAGCCGAGGAGACAACGCGGGGCGCGGAGTGACGGCCACGCCACCCAAGGCCTTGAAGTACAGCGGCCCCTCACCCGTCAATCGCGCCACCGCGTCGGTGGACAGTTCCCACGCTCCGGCGGAGGTGGCCGGAGGCAGCAAGCTCAACCGCGCTCCCACCCCCTGGCCCGCTTCCCACAGGCCCCACAGGCTCACGCTGTAGGTGGTGCGAGGCGCCCAAGGGCCGCCCAGCGTGGTGCCTTGAGAAACCCCCGCCCCCGCCACGGCCTTTACCTGGCTCTTCTCGTCAGAGGCCTGTGCCCCGGGCGCGGCGAAGGCAGCCAGCAGCAAGAGGCTGACAGCCGCATGCCACCGCGCGACGAGCAACACTTCGGCCTTCCAGCGAATCCGCCCCGGCAGCATGTGTCACCCCGGCTTGCGAGGAGGTGCTCAGGGTA
>DASVVJ010001233.1:0-25330 GCA_036389955.1 Myxococcaceae bacterium | reverse complement strand
CGAGATCGAGATCGAGCTGCTGCTGGCGTGCCTGCTGACGGCGCTGGTGTGCTGGGTGTTCCTCGGCTCGCTGTCCAGCACGCTCAACGTGGTGCTGGCCATTCCCATGTCGCTGCTGGGCACGGTGGGCGTCATCTACTTCCTGGGCTTCACGCTCAACACCTTCACCCTGTTGGGCCTGGCACTGGCGGTGGGCATCGTCGTGGACGACGCCATCATGGTGCTGGAGAACATCTACCGGCACGCGGAGATGGGGAAGGAACGGGTGCGCGCCGCGCGCGAGGGCACCCGGGAGATCACCTTCGCGGCGCTGGCGGCCACGCTGGCGGTGGTGGCCATCTTCCTGCCCGTCGTCTTCATGAAGGGCATCATCGGCAAGTTCTTCCTCCAGTTCGGCATCACCCTGTGCGTGGCGGTGCTGCTGTCGTACCTGGAGGCCATCACCCTGGCGCCGGCGCGGTGCGCGCAGCTGCTCAAGGCTTCGCGCGAGCACCGCGGCCGAGTGGGCCAGGCGGTGGATCGCGGCTTCGAGAAGCTCGAGGGCTTCTACGCCCGGGTGCTGAAGCAGGCGCTGGGGCACCCGTGGAAGGTGCTGGCCGGCGGAGCACTGGTGCTCGCCGTGTCGGTGTTCGCCTTCCGGGCGCTGCCGGGCGAGTTCGTGCCCTCGCAGGATCAGAGCCGGCTGATGATTCGCCTGCAGACGGCGGTGGGCAGCACCCTGCAGGAGACGGATACCTACTTCAAGCGGGCCGAGGCCTTTGTCGGCACCCGGCCCGAGGTGCAGAAAGTCTTCGGCGTGGTGGGCGGCTTCGGTGGCGGCGGGGTGAATACGGGCATCCTCTTCGTCACCCTGGTGCCTCCGAATCAGCGCATGAGCCAGTCCGAGTTCCAGCAGGTGCTGCGCAAGGAGCTCAACTCGTACCCGGGCCTGCGCGCGGTGGTGCAGGATCTGTCGCAGAGCGGCTTCACGGCTCAGCGCGGCTTCCCGGTGGAGTTCAGCGTGCGAGGCTCGGACTGGGAGCGGCTGGTGCAGACCAGCACCCAGATGCGCGAGAAGCTGCAGGCCAGCGGCAAGGTGGTCGACGTGGACACCGACTACCAGCTCGGCATGCCCGAGCTGCGCATCACCCCGGATCGCGCCCGCGCGGCGGATCTGGGCGTGTCCATCGAGTCGGTGGGCTCCACCCTCAACGCGCTGGTGGGCGGCTTGCGCGTGGGCAAGTACAGCTCGGGTGGGCGGCGCATCGACGTGCGGCTGCGGTTACTGGCCGATCAGCGCTCGCGGCCCGAGGATCTCTCGCGGCTCAAGGTGCGCACCGCCAGCGGCGAGCTGATGCCGCTCTCCGCGCTGGTGAAGCAGGAGGAGCGCCCGGCGCTGCAGGCCATCACCCGCCGCGACCGCGAGCGCGCCATCAGCATTTTCGCCAACGTGGCCCCGGGCGCGAACCAGGAAGAGGCGCTGGCCTTCGTGGAGCGCGCCGCCAAGGAGCTGCCCGGCGGCACCCGCGTGGTGCTGGGCGGCGCGAGCGTGGCCTTCCGCGAGTCCATGGGCAGCCTGGTGTTCGCGCTCGTGATGGGGATCATCGTCGCGTACATGGTGCTCGCCTCGCAGTTCAACTCGTTCCTGCACCCGGTGACGGTGCTGACGATTCTGCCGCTGTCGGTGGCGGGCGCCGCCTTCGCCATGTTCGCCACGGGCACCACGCTGAACATCTTCAGCATGATCGGCCTGCTGCTGCTCATGGGCATCGTGAAGAAGAACTCCATCATCCTGATGGACTACGCCCTGCAGCAGCGCGAGCTGGGCCTCAACGCGGTGGAGGCCATGCAGCGCGCCGGCCCGGTGCGCCTGCGGCCCATCCTCATGACGTCCATCGCCACGATGATGGCGGCCGTGCCCGCGGCGCTGGCGCTCGGCGCCGGCAGCGAGACGCGTCAGCCCATGGCCATCGCGGTGCTCGGTGGCCTGTCGGTCTCCACCGTGCTCAGCCTGCTGGTGGTGCCCGCCTTCTACGTGGTGGCCGATCGCTTCTTCCCGCGCCGCGAGCCCACCGAAGCTCCCCCCAAGGTGGACGAGCCTCAGCCCGCCGAGGGCTGATCCGGAACAGAGGAGGCCAGGTAGTTGCGTGTCGCTTCACGTAGGTGTGGCCGAAAAAACAGACGGCTGGTCTCTTGGGCGAAGTTGGCCGGACTCAACACGGAGAACACCTACATGAGACGCATTCAGATCCTGGCTTCCTGCCTCTTCGCCCTGGCCCTGGGGATGGTGGGCTGTGGCGGCGAGAGCAGCGTGACGATCAAGCTCACCGACGCCCCGGGCGATTTCAAGCGCGCGGTGGTGACGATTTCCGAGGTGGAGCTGCTGGGCGAGGGTGAGAACAACCGCGTCGTTCTGCTCGACGAGCCGAAGACGACCGACCTCATCACCCTGGCCAATGACACTGCGGACCTGGTGAAGGACGCCACCGTTCCGGCGGGCACCTACAAGGAGCTGCGCTTTGTCATCACCGGCGCTTTCATCGAGGTAGAGCAGGCGGACGGCACCACGAAGATCTACGCCTCGTCCTCGGACTACGCGGGCCTGCCCGCGGGCGCCCAGGTGGCGGGCGAGCTGCAGATGCCCAGCTACGGCACGTCCGGCCTCAAGGTGAAGATCGCCGATCCCGTTACGGTGGAGGGTGAGCAGAAGGTCATCCTGGTGGACTTCGACGTGGCGCAGAGCTTCGGGCGCCAGGCGGGTAACTCGGGCCGCTGGGTGATGAGCCCCGTCATCAAGGCCGCGGACATCACCTTCAGTGGCACCGTCACGGTGACGCTGGCGGCGGGCGCGGGCGTGTCCCTGCCCGAGTACGACGGCCAGCTGCTCACGCTGGGCGCCTTCAAGGCCACGCTGACCAACACCGGCGGCAGCACCGAGACGCTGGCCTTCACGGACGCCAACGGCGACGGCATCTTCGAGGCCCAGTTCGTCTACCTGATCCCCGGGGACTTCTCGGCGGACGTGGTGGCGCCCGCGGGCGTGTCCTTCACCACCACGCCGGCCCACCCGGCCTCGGTGTCCGTGGGCAACGGCAAGCAGGTCAGCGTGGCCTTCACGCTGAACTCCGTCACCGTCCAGTAGTCACACGGATTCGAGCCTCCTCACGGATTTCTGAGGGGGCTCGTGGCTCAGTTTCCAAGAAAATCGGTACATTGGTCCCCGGCTGGGCGTTTGCAGCGCCCACCGGGGCTTTTTTCTTTTTCGAAGCGGGGACACATGCGTCACGCCATGGTGTTGGGAGCTCTTCTCGCCGCGGGGGTACTGGCGACGCCGCGGGCCGAGGCCTGTGGTGGCTTCTTCTGCTCGCGCACGCCGATCGATCAGGCGGGTGAGCGCATCGTCTTCGGCGTGAGGGAGAACGTCGTCGAGGCCCACATTCAGATCCAGTACCAGGGCGCGGCGGAGAAGTTCTCGTGGGTGGTGCCCATGCCCGCCAAGCCGACGCTGGACGTGGGCTCGCCGTTGATCTTCTCGTACCTGGACTCGCGCACGCAGCCGCGCTTCACCCTGCAGTGGCAGAATTCGTGTGAAGGAGGCAGGGGAGGAGGCGGCGACCCAATGGCGGATGGGGACGCGGGCGGTCCGCCCTCGCCGGCACCGGGGAGTGGAGGCGTGGTGGTGGTGTCGCAGCAGGAGGTGGGGCCGTATGAGGCGGCCATCCTGATGGCGGAGGAGGCCACGGCGCTGCGCACCTGGCTGGTGGATAACGGGTACGACTTGACGCTCCAGGGAGGCCAGGCGCTCGAGCCGTACGTGGGTAAGGGCAATTACTTCGTGGCGCTCAAGCTGCAGCAGAACAAGCAGGTGGGCGATCTGCGGCCCATCGTCCTGCGCTTCCCGGGGAACCGGCCCTGCATTCCCATCAAGCTCACCGCCATCGCGGCCCGGCCGGACATGCCCATCACCGCGTACGTGCTGTCCAACAAGCGCGCCATCCCGATCAACTACCGGCACGTGCTGATCAACCCCACGCGCATCAACTGGCTGAGCGGTGGCAGCAACTACTCGCAGGTGGCCAACGCGGCGGTGGACGAGGCGGGTGGCCACGCATTCCTCACTGAGTTCGCGGGGCCCGCGGGCCCGGTGGCGGAGGGGTTCGAGGCCATGATGCCCGACTACGACACGACGGCGCTGGCGCAGCTTGCCCACCCGGTGGACTTCTCCGCGGAGCTGCTGCGCCAGGGCTTCGCGCGGGATCCGGCGGTGCAGGGACTGCTGCGCGAGTTCATCCCCATTCCGCAGAGCCTCGTGCAGCAGGGCATCACCGAGGCGATGTTCTACAACACCCTCTCGCAGCACCGGGAGGCCATCGACTCGGATCCGGGCCGCGCGCCCTTCAACGCGGCGGGCTTCGCGCAGGCGCTGGAGAACACCATCGTCAAGCCTACGCAGGCGTCTCTGGCGCTGCTCAAGGCGCACCCGTACCTGACGCGCCTGTTCACGACGATGTCGGCCGAGGAGATGACGGTGGATCCGGACTTCGACTTCAACTCGGACGCGCCGGCCGTCTCGAATATCTACACGGCCAAGGCCACCATCGAGTCGTGCGAGCAGGACTGGAGCGAGCGGCGCATCCGCATCGAGCTGCCGGATGGGCGCTTCTTCTACCAGAAGTTCGGCCAGACCCCGCCGGTGCAGGGCCCGAACTCGCTGCGCATCGAGCAGTGGAACAACGTGGGGCCGGCCGCGGTGCTCCAGGACAACGGCGCGCAGGTGGATGAGGAGCTGGAGCGGGCCGGAGGCGGGGTGCTCAACAGCGGCTGTGCGTGCTCCTCGTCGGGGGCGGGCTCGGCGGCGCTGCTGACCTTCATCCTCGGCGTGTGGGGGGCTCGCCGCCGCCGGAAGAGTTGAGCAGGCCTCATTCCTGGCAGGGAGCGCGGGCGGACGAGCCAGTCCCCCATGGGGCGCAGGGGCTGGCTCGGGGTTAAACTTCGCCCATGCACTCCAGCCCACCCAGCCGGTCGTCCGTCGTCGTGGCGGAGCTGGGGCCTACGAACACCGGGAAAACGCACCGCGCCATCGAACGCATGCTCGAGCACGACTCGGGCATGATTGGACTGCCGCTGCGCCTGCTCGCTCGTGAGGTGTACGACCGGGTGACCGCTCGGGTGGGCGAGGGGCGCGTCGCTCTGATGACGGGCGAAGAGAAGCGCCTGCCGCCACGCCCCGATTACTGGGTCTGCACCGTCGAGGCGATGCCGACGGATCGGGTGGTCGACTTCCTGGCGGTGGATGAGATTCAGCTCGCCGCCCACCGCGAGCGCGGGCACGTCTTCACGGACCGGCTGCTCCACGCGCGGGGGCGCAAGGAGACCTGGTTCCTCGGCGCGGACACGATGCGGCCGATGGTGCACACGCTGATTCCCCAGGCTGTGGTGAAGCGCGCCACCCGCCTGTCCCAGCTTCGCTACGCGGGGCAGAAGTCCCTGAAGAGCCTGCCTCCGCGTTCGGCGGTGGTCGCGTTCTCCGCGGACCGGGTGTACGAGCTGGCCGAGAACCTGCGTCGCCTGCGGGGCGGGGTGGCCGTGGTGCTGGGCGCACTCTCGCCCAGGACGCGCAATGCCCAGGTGGCGATGTACCAGGCCGGGGAGGTTCAGTACCTGGTGGCCACCGATGCCATTGGCATGGGGTTGAACCTCGATCTCAACCACGTGGCCTTCGCGGCGCTCTCCAAGTTCGACGGCGCCGAGCAGCGGGACCTCTACCCGGACGAGCTGGCCCAGATCGCGGGCCGTGCGGGCCGCCACCTGAATGACGGGAGCTTCGGCACGCTGAACACGATGCCCGAGCTGCACCCGAGGGTGGTTTCGGCCATCGAGTCACACCGGTTCTCGGCGGTACGCAGTCTCATCTGGCGCAATGAGGCGCTCGATTTCTCGAGCCCGGAGGCCTTGCTGGATTCGCTGGCGAGAGCTCCGCGCCATGCCGCCTTTATCCGGGTGGAACGCGCGGATGACTTCGATGCGCTCCGGGCGCTCTCGCAGGTTCCCGCCGTCCGGGATGTGGCCACCAGCCGGCCCATGGTCGAGCTGCTGTGGCAGGTCTGCCAGGTGCCGGATTTCCGCAAGGGGCTGCTCGGCCAGCACGTCTCGCTGTTGCGAGAGACCTTCCTTCAGCTCTCCGCGGGAGACGGGAAGCTGGACCAGAGCTGGCTGAACAGACAGGTGTCGCCGCTCGATGACGTCTCCGGAGACATCCACACGCTGATGGACCGGCTGGCCGCCATCCGCATCTGGACGTACATCAGCCATCGTTCGAGCTGGCTGCACGAAGCCGAGCACTGGCAGGAGCGCACCCGCCGCATCGAGGATGCGCTGGGCGACGCCCTGCATGAGCGGCTGGTGGAGCGTTTCGTGCAACGGGCCGCACGCAGGAGCGCCCGCCGGTTCGTGAAGGCCACCACTCAGTCTCCCCAGGCATCGGACAGCCCCTTCGCCAGACTGGGGCAACTGCTGGGAGAGGTGCCGGGCGCTGACGGCGGCCTGATGACGGAGGAGCAGTTCGTCCAGCGGGTGGTCGACGCGACGCATGACACCTTCCAGGTGGACGCATCGGGAAACATCTCGTTCGAGGACCAGCCGCTGGCCCGGCTGGTGCGAGGAAAAGACCGGCGCTCACCGCAGCTCGCGCTCGCGGAGCCGGAGGTCTGGACCGCAGGCGCGCGGCGGCAACTCGAGCGGCGGCTGTTGGCGCTGGCGCGCGATCTCGTCACCGAGGCGATGGGAGGCTTTCCAGCCGAGTCCCTCACGGGAGCGGGGCGCTCCGGGCCGATGCGAGGCCTGGCCTACCGTTTGGCCGAGGGGCTGGGAATCATCACCCAGGGCGATGCGCACGAGCAGTGGCGGCTTCTGGATGACGAGGCCCGGGAGCGCTTGAGAACGCTGGGTGTTCGCGAGGGGAAGCGCTTCCTCTTCGTCGCCGAAGCGCTCGCACCGCAGGCGCTGCAACGGCGCTGCATGCTGACGGCGTTGTTCCAGCAGAGCCCGCCGCCCAAGGGCGTTCCCCAGGAGCCAGCGCTCGAAGCCACGGAGTTTGGCGGCCGGGATGCGCGGGCCTTCGGCTATACGGTGCTGGGAACGGTGGCGTTGCGGATCGACATCGTCGAGCGGCTCATCGAGGCGTTGCGCCACCCGCACGGTGCACAGCAGGCGCACACGCTCATGCAACAGCTGGGGTTGGAGAGCGGTGTGCGCGCGCGGATTCTGCGGGAACTCGGAGGCCAGCCCGGAGGCGCTGCCTCGAAGAAGCGGCGGCGGCGGCGCAGAGGGAAACCGCCAGGCGCACACCCGCAGTCCCGGAGGAGCGGGGCGGGGGAGGGGACGCACAGGCAGAGGCCCGAAGCCCGTATGAAAGGCCCAGAGGGCGCCGTGGATTGAGGCCTAGCGCGTCCCGGTTCCGGGCCGCGACTCACCGGGCGTGCACCCGGGCGTCAGCTTTTCCGCTCACGGTCGAGCCAGGCAATCAGCCCCTGTGTGTTGAGCTCGAGATCCGTGCCGAGCAGCTCGTCGAGCCGCGCGTCGGGCAGCGTGCAGCCATGGCGGCGCAGCAACTCGAGCCACAGCGCGCGCATGTCGGTGGAGATGGCGTCATGGCGATTCTCATCGCCACGGTGGCTGCGCGCGATCGCCACGAATTGGCGGATCTGCTGCTTCAGCAGTTCCGCGAGCCGGGGCACATCGGTGACGCGGCTGTAGTGCGTGAGGTAGAGCGCCTGGGGCTCGTAGCCGAGTAGACGATCAATCGAGGCGATGAGCTGCTCGGGGTCGAACTGCGTCGGAGTCGTCGTGGGAACGATGAACGCGCCGTTCTCCGTGTCGAGCTCGCGATAGGACAGTCCAAACGTGTCACCGGTGAAGATGCTCCGGTGCTCCAGATCGACAATCGCATGGTGATGCAGCGCATGCCCCGGCGTGTGCACGAACAGGAGTTCGCGGCCCGCCAGGCTCAGCCGCTGGCCGTCATGGGTCGTCACGACGCGCTCGGCGGGAATGGGCACCAGCTCGCCATAGAGCTGGCGGTACGTGGCTTCGCCGTACACCGCCATGGAGCCGGCGATGAGCTTCGACGGATCGATCATGTGGGGAGCGCCACGCGGATGGAGGACCGCGCGAGCCTGGGGCAGCGCCTGCATGAGCCGCCCGGCGCCTCCAGCGTGATCGAGATGCACGTGGGTGAGAATCACGTAGTCGACCGCATCCCGCGCGATGCCGAGTTCGTCGAGAGCCGCGAGCAGCCGCGGCACGGAGTGCGTGGTGCCGGTGTCGACGAATGCGGCGCGCCCTGCATGCGCGATCACGTGAGCCGCCGCGAGACCAGGGTGCACGTACTCCGTGTCGATGGCCGTGATGCCGTCAGGATGGCGGTGCAAGCGAGGTGGTTGCATGGGAGGTGTCCATGGCCGAGTGGCCAATAGCGATGCGCCCTGGAATCGGATTAAAGCCTGGGACGACATTCAGTTGGCAGCACGTATGAGCGGAAAGGATCTGAGTTTCTCATGGCCTCTATTCCTGTGAAGACTGTCCTCCTGGGGTGCGAAAACGACGAGCGCCTGCGCCGGAGCCTCAACGATGTCGTGTTGCGGCTGGGCGCCAAGCAGGTCACGCATGAGTGTGCGGTGGGAGGCCCCCAGGCGTATGAGCGAGTCGAGGCCGAAGTGCGCTCGAAGCGCCTGGTCATCGATGCGAAGACGAACGCTGGCATCTCGATCTTCGGCCCGATGGATCTCGTGGATGAGATTCAAGGAATGGTGCAGCAGCGGCTCTCGTCGATGACCCCTCGAGCGTAGGGGGTTACTCCTCGCGCCTGGGCGAGTGGAGCTTATTTCCTGCAACCGGATTTAACCGGCTGCGTCCTTTGGCATGACCTCGATGTAGGAGACCATGACCATGAGAGCAGCGGCCCTTGTCGTGATGTGCGCGGTGACCTTGTTGTGGGGATGTGGCCCGGAGCAGGCGGAGCTGGAGACGGTGCAGGAGGAGGGGGTGTTGAGCACGCAGCGCCAGGAACTGCCCACCAGCTCCAATGCGTTCTGCCCCGTGGGCTTCTCGTTTGATGCGACGTACCGGCTGTGCGTGTCCTCCACCGAGGCGGTAGGCCCCTTCACGGTGTCGATGATCAACACCTGCAAGGCCAACGGGGGCGGTACGGGATGTGACAGCGGCCGGTGGGCGGTGGGCTTCGCGCGCTCCATTCGTGGCACGAGCGCGTGCATGCCGGGCTCGACGCTGGACGCGTCCATCGACGCGTGCGTGGAGGGCACCAACGCCTTTGGCCCCTTCACGGTGAGCCAGGTGAATGCGTGCAAGGCGGCGGGCGGCGGGCCTGCCTGCGAGACGATGCGCGTGGCCAAGAGCATCCTGCCGCGCGTGACGGCCAACCCGCTGACGGTTCCGTACTTCTACCAGTACTTCAACACCTATGAGCCGAGCGGCACCTGCGGCATCACCTCGGCGGCCATGCTGCTCAACTACTACAACAAGGGCGTCACCCCCGACGGGCTCTACTTGCGCTTCGGCAAGAGCCAGGGCCAGTCTCCCGAGGGCCTGGCCTATATCTACGGCCAGTATGGCCTGTACGCGAAGTACACCCGCACGGGCACCGAGGCGATGATCAAGCAGCAGCTCGATGCGGGGCGGCCGGTGGTCATCCATGGCTGGTTTACCAGCGCCGGCCACATTGTGACCGTCATCGGCTACAACAGCACGGGCTGGATCATCAACGATCCGTCCGGCCTGTGGGCGGGCTGCTACGCGTGTGGCTATCCGAGCAGGACCTCCACCAATGGCCGCGGCACGGTGTACTCGTACAGCTCGGTGCGCTCGGTGGCGGGCCCGGACGGCAACTACTGGCTGTCCACGGCGGGGACCTCGGCCTTCTCGCTGTAGTGAGCCTCGTCCAAACTCCAGCAGCCTGCCTTGCCCTCGGCCATGCTCATCTCCACCCTGGCCCGGCTCCTCGGGAAAGATAGGATGAGCATCCTCTTTTTGTGACGTGGAGCGGGAGAGCCCATGGCCGAGGGGCTGCGTGAGCGCAACAAGCGCGAGAAGCTGGAGCGGGCCCTCAAGGCGGCGCGCGAGCTGTTCTCCCGCCAGGGCTTCGAGGCCACCACCATCCGGCAGATCGCCGACCATGCGGGCATCGGCCTGGGGACGCTCTACTCCTACGTGCAGAACAAGCACGAGCTGCTGGACGCGCTGTTCTACGAGCAGTGGAGCGGGGTGGAGGACGCGGCGTATGCCTCGCTGCCCGAGAACGCGGGGCTGGTGGACGAGCTCCTGCACATCTTCGGCACCATGGTGGCCAGCTACGCCAAGGACTTCGAGCTGTCGAAGACCTTCGTGCGCGAGACGCTCTTTCCCACCGCGGCCTCGGTGGAGGTCCGGCTGGAGCGCAGCATGCGGGTGCTGAACCGGCTGGGCGGCCTGGTGGAGCGGGCTCAGCAGCGGGGCGAGGTGGACAAGGCCGTCGAGCCCCTGGCCGCGGCGGCGAACCTCTTCGGGCTCTACTTGGTGAACCTGGTGGGGTGGTTCAGCGGCCTGGGGACGCGCGAGGAGTTCCTCCAGCGCTTGAGGCTGAGCCTGCAACTGCAGCTGCGTGGGCTAGGACCAGCTCCGCAAGCGGCCCCGAAGCGTAGAAGCCAGACTTGAGTTCCGCATCAGCAGGCCAGACAGGACCGGGATCCGTTCAGCTGGATTCTCGAACGCGTTCGAATTAGAACGTGTTCAGAATCTGAGGCGCACCTCATGGGGTGCCCGGGAGGAGACCATGCGAGCAGCGGATCGGAGGGCAGTGGTGGTGGGCGGTGGCATTGGAGGGCTGACGGCGGCCATCGCCCTGCGCCATGCGGGCTGGAAGGTGGAGGTGTATGAGCAGGCCCCGGCGCTTCGAGAGGTGGGAGCAGGGCTGGCGGTCACCACCAATGCGATGCGGCTGCTGTTCGAGTTGGGGCTCACGCACCTGCCGCAGCGGGGCGAGGTGGTGACGCAGGCAGAGGGTTGCGCCTGGGATGGAGAGGTGCTGTCGACCTTTCCGCTGGTGGAGATGGCGCAGCGGCACGGCGCTCCCACGGTGGTGATCCACCGTGCGGCGCTGCACTCGGCGCTGCGCGAGTTCTTCGGTGAGGAGGGACTGCACGTGGGGGCCCGGCTGAAGGACTTCATTCAGGACAGGGACCAGGTGGTGGCGCGGTTCGAGGATGGGCGCGAGGCGCGGGGCGCGCTGCTGGTAGGCGCGGACGGGCTCAAGTCGCGCGTGCGCGCGCAGCTGCACGGCGAGACGCCTCCGCGCTACGCGGGCTATCCGGTCTGGCGCGGCATCACTCCGCCGTTCAGCCATGAGGGCATTCCGGTGGGGATGCTGCGCGAGACGCAGGGCCGTGGCGCGCGCTTCGGCATGGGCTACATCGCCGAGGGCCGCGTGTACTGGTGGGCCGCGGTGGACGGGCCCGCGGGCCAGCCGGTGCCTGGCGGCGACAAGGCGTACCTGGAGCAGGTGTTCCGCACCGCTCACGCGCCCATTCCTCAGCTGATCGCCGCCACGGACGCGGCGGACATCCTGCGCTCGGATACGTATGACCGGCTGCCGCTCGAGCAGTGGGGAGAGGGGCGCGTCACACTGCTGGGAGACGCGGCGCATCCGATGACCCCCAACCTGGGGCAGGGCGCCAACTCGGCCATCGAGGACGCGTACGTGCTCGCGATGGCGCTGGCCGAGACGGAGGAAGTGCCCACGGCGCTGCGCGCTTACGAGGCGCTGCGCAAGCCGCGCACCGCGATGCTCCAGCGGGACTCGTGGGCCTTCGGCGTCATCGGGCACTGGGTCAACCCCGCCGCGGTGTGGCTGCGCGATGGGCTGATGAAGTGGGCGCCACGGCAGTTCGTCCTGAGCCAGTTCAACCGCGTGTGGGGCTGGCACCCTCCGGCCCGTGAGGCGGCCCGCTAGCGCACCGGAAGAGGCGGGACTCCAGCCGCTGCCTAGGGCGGTGAACGGTGACGCCTTCCGAAGGGTTGCGCCGGGAGCGGTATCGCGACATATTTAGACCGGTGGTCTAACCATCGGTCTAATGAGGCTCCCATGATGGGTGTTCCTACCTGGATGGCAACTGAGCGGTGGTCCGCTCACTGGTACGCGGTGGCGCGTGCCTCTTCGCTGGGAAGGTCGAAGCCGCTCGGGGTCGAGCGGCTCGGGAGGCAGCTGGTCCTCTGGAGGGACGCTTCGGGCACGGCCCGGTGCGCGGATGCGGCATGCCCCCACCGTGGGGCCAACCTGGGGCTGGGGAGGGTTCGTCAGGGCCAGCTGGAGTGCCCGTACCACGGTTTCCGCTTCGAGGGCGGGGGCGCCTGCACGCTCATGCCCTGCGAGGGGCACGGCGCGAGACCCTCCCGGGCGTTGGGCCTGCGCCTGCACCCGGTGCGCGAGGCCCATGGCTTCATCTGGGCCTACCTCGGAGGGGCGGCCCAGGAGGCTCCCCCCGAGCTGCCGTGGATTCCCGGCGCACCCGAGCCAGCTCCCCATGGCGCCTCCATCGAGTGTGTCTGGAACGCGCGCTTCACGCGGGTGATGGAGGGGATGATGGACCTCCACCACTTTCCCTTCGCACACCGGCGCTACGCGCCGGCGGCGTACACGCGGCTGGATCCCTACGAGGTCCAGGTGGAGGGCGGCATCATCCGCACCACGGGATGGCTCCGCAAGGAGTCGAGCCCCCCGGGAACCGGCTTCCGTTTCGAGCTCCACGTGGGGTACCCCGGGGTCATCCACTTGCGCTTCTCGCCGAGGTTCCAGGGCGTCGTGGTCTGCACCCCTGTTGACTCGGAGCACACGTGGATCTCGGCGCGCTACCAACAGGACTACGTCCGGCTGCCGGGGCTGGGGTGGCTCCTCTCCCGGCTGATGCTGGCCGTGGAGTTCCTGCTCATCCAACCGGATGACTACCGGATGGTCCGGCACAGCCTGCCACGCTCCGGCTCGCTCTCCCAGGGGAGCCTGGTGCGCGCGGACCGGGCCATCGTCGCCTGGCACCGGCTGCACACGGCGGCCGCCGGTGAGGCCGGGGACACGGCCATCGCGTCCTGATAGAAGCCACGGCTTGGATGGCCCACCCCCGGTTCAACAAGCTGCCTGCCGAACGCCGCAGGGTGATCCTCGACGTGGCCGCGGAGGAATTCGCGGAGCATGGGTTCGATAGCGCCTCCTACAACCGCATCATCGAGCGGGCGGGCATCTCCAAGGGCAGCGCGTACTACTACTTCGAGGGCAAGGAGGACGTGTACGCCACGGTGCTGGAGGCCACGGTGGAAGGGTTGCTGCGCCAGTTGGGGGAGTGGACGACTCCGAGAGACGCGCGGGACTTCTGGCGCCAGCTCCGGCGCCTCTACTTCACGCTGATTGACTTCGTGATGGGTGACGAGCGGTCGGCGCGACTCATCCGCGGGCTGTCCCAGGCGCGGATGAACCCGAAGCTCCAGAGCCTCTGGGGCCGCTTCGAGGCGCCCATGACCGAGTGGCTCCGGCGGGTCCTCGGGGATGGGCGCAAGGTGGGGGCGGTGCGAACCGATGTCCCCGAGGATCTCCTCCTGGTGGCCATGGCGGGGATTGGCCAGGCCACCGACTTCTGGCTGCTGGAGCAGTGGGAGCGCCAGGGCGCCGATGCCTTGCAGCGGAGCGCCGAGCAGGTGTTCGCCCTTCTCGAGGAACTCGCGACCGGGCGGCCCCGGTCCTAGGTGGGTAGCCAGAATAACCCGGCCATTTCTTGCGGAGCCAGACACATGGGATGGACGCGTATGCGCAGACAGATCCTCAGGCATTGCACGCGGTTGCTGGCAGCCCTGGCCCTCTTCTCGCTCGCCGGGCCAGGGCAGGCCCAGCAGGCGGCGACGGCGGCCATTCCGTTGCCAGAGCATCCCCGTCCGGAGTTCATGCGCGAGCACTGGCAGAACCTGAATGGGACCTGGCAGTTCCAGCTCGATCCGCAGAACAACGGAGAGACGCAGGGCTGGCCCCGCAGCGGGTTGCCCTCACCCCAGCGAATCGTTGTGCCTTTCTCCTGGGCGGCGCCGCTGTCCGGCGTGCGCGAGAACGCGGATATCGGCTGGTACGCACGGACGCTCCAGGTGCCCGCCGCATGGCAGGGCCGGCGTGTCTTCCTGGTGATCGGCGCCTCGGACTGGCACACCACCGCGTGGCTGGACGGTCAGCCGCTGGGAAGCCATCAGGGCGGTTACACCCCCTTTGAGTTCGACCTGACGCCGCACCTGAAGCCGGGCCAGGAGCACCGGCTGGTGCTCCGCGTGGACGACGCGCCGCGCGAGTTCAAGCTGGAGGGCAAGCAGGGCTACGGCAATGCCCGGGGCATCTGGCAGACGCCCTTCCTGGAGGCGCGCGGCTCCGTGCCTCTCCAGGTGCTGCACTTCTCGCCGGACATCGATCGCGGGCAGGTGAGGGTGGAGGCGCGGCTGCGGGAAAAGGCTCCGGAGAACCTGACGCTGACCCTCGACTTCACCAACACCGCCGTGGCGACGGTGACCCAGCGGGTGTCGAAGGGAGCCGACCACGTGAGCTTTACCGTTTCGATCCCGAACCCGCACCTCTGGTCACTGGAAGACCCGTTCCTCTACGAAGTGAAGGCCCGTCTCTCCGGCCAGAAGGGCGCCGCGGATGAGGTGCAGAGCTACTTCGGCATGCGGAAGATCTCGGTGGTGGACCTGCCCGGGACGCAGTACCCGTACGTCGCCCTGAACGGCAAACCGCTCTACCTCCAGCTGGCGCTCGATCAGGCCTACCACCCCGAGGGCTACTACACCTTCCCCAGCGATGAGTTCATCCGCGACGAGGTGCTGCGGTCGAAGCAGATCGGGTTGAACGGCCTGCGGGTGCACATCAAGGTCCCCCTCACGCGCAAGCTCTACTGGGCCGACCGGCTCGGGATGCTGATCATGGCCGATGTGCCCAACTTCTGGGGCGAGCCCGAGCCGCGGGCCCGCCAGGACTGGGAGCACGCCATGCGGGGGATGATCCAGCGCGACTACAACCACCCCTCCATCTTCTCCTGGATCATCTTCAACGAGACCTGGGGGCTGCGACACAAGGAGGGAGAGAAGGAGGTCTACCGCCCGGAGACGAAACAGTGGGTGGTGTCGATGTACCGGCTGGCGAAGCAGCTCGATCCCACCCGCCTGGTCGAGGACAACTCCGTCTGTTGCAACGTGGGACACACGGAGACGGACCTCAACTCCTGGCACGATTACCTCCCGGGCTGGGACTGGGAGCGCAAGCTGCGGGAGATCAGTGACAAGACCGCGCCGGGCTCCACCTGGAACTTCGAGCAGGGATGGCAGCAGGCGCGCCAGCCGAACATCAACAGCGAGTTCGGCAATGTGTGGGGCTACGAGGGCTCCACCGGCGACGTCGACTACAGCTGGGATTACCACCGGGCCGTGAACGCCTTCCGGCGTCATCCCAAGATCGCGGGCTGGCTCTATACCGAGCACCATGACGTCATCAACGAGTGGAATGGCTACTGGCGCTACGACCGCTCCGACAAGATCACCGGGCTGGAGGAGCTGGTGGAAGGCATGTCGCTCCAGGATCTGCACGCCCCCCTCTACCTGGCCGTGGGCGAGGAACTGAGCCAGACGGTGCGCCCCGGGCAGCAGGTGCAGGTGCCGCTGTACGCCTCGTTCCTGACGGGAAGCCAGGCGTACGGCGACGCGCTGGTGGTGCGCGCGGAACTCTACGGCTGGAACAGCCTCGGTCAGAAGAAGAGCTACAGCCAGAGCCGCCGCAGCGTTCCCTACCGCCCCTGGATGGTGGGGGCGCTGGAGCCGCTCCAGGTCTCCATGCCCGATGAGCCGGCGGTGGCGGTGCTGGCGGTGCGGCTGGAGGACTCGGCCGGCCGGGTGCTGCAGCGCAACTTCACCACCTTCGTGGTGGAGGGAGAGGCGCCTCAGGCACTGCGCCTGGAGAGTGGCAAGCAGGCGCGGCTGGTGCGCATCGATCCGGCGAAGTTCTCGGGCGCCAAATGGTCGCTCAAGCAGTGGAACGTGCTGGACGGGCTCAAGGTGAACGGCGCCGGCTCGGGGTTCTTCGAGTACCGCATCGCCTGGCCGAAGGGCATGCGCCCGGCGGAGCTGGAGTCGGTGAGCCTGGTGGCGGAGGTGGGCGCCAAGCAGCTCTTCGGCAAGGACCGGGATGAGGCCACACGGATCGAAGGCGACTACATGCGCGGCCGTGGCACCGTGGATCCGAGCCGCAACCCGAACGCCTACCCGATGACGGACGAGACGCTCTTCCCGAGCGCGGTGACGGTGCGCGTGAACGGAGTGCTCGCCGGGCAGCAGCTCCTCCGGGACGATCCCGCGGATCACCGCGGCATCCTCTCCTGGCACTCTCAGCTCAAGGACCGGAAGCTGCGCGAGGCCGGCTCCTATGGCGAGCTGTTGCAGGTGGCCATTCCGCGCGACGCGCTCGAGAAAGCGGCGGCCGCGGGCGAGCTGGTGCTCCGGCTGGAGGTGGACCCCGCGCTCCCGGGAGGTCTGGCCATCTACGGGAAGCGGTTCGGCCGCTACCCGCTCGATCCCACGCTGGTGTTCATCAACCGCTAGAGGCAGCGGGCGCCTGAAGCGAGCGCGCCCGCCGCGAGGCTGGCGCGCCTTTAGAGGCGCAGCTGGAGGCCCAGCGAGTAGACGCTCTCTTCGTAGCGCACGTCGCGCGGGTAGGTGTCACCCGCGGCCGTGAACCGCCGGAAGTTCCGGAACGGACTGCCGAGGATGTTCGTCGCGTTGAAGGTCACGGTGAGGTTGTCCGTGGGCTTGTAGCCCGCCGAGAAGTCCAGGCGCGAGACACCGTCCACGAACTCACCCGTGAACCCATCGTCGCCCGGGTTCTGCACGTAGCTGGTGATGTAGCGCGAGCGATAGTTGTACGTCACACGCGCCGAGAGCCAGTCGTGCTCGTACATCGCGACGAGGTTGTAGGTCCACTTGGACACGTTGGGGATCCGGCCCACCTCACCCAGCGCGAGATTGACGCCCAGCGGGAAGGCCTGCTCGTCCTCCAGATAGGTGAGGTTGCCCGAGGCGCCGAAGCCGCTGAGCCAGCCCGGGAGGAACTCGAAGAAGCCTCCGACCGAGGCTTCGATTCCCTGGACATGGCCCTCGCCGCCGTTCAACGGCATGTTCACGCGGACCCGATCCTCGCCATACGTGGGGTCGTCGCTCGTCACGTCGAAGTTGGTGATGAAGCCGGTGATGTCGCGGCGGAACCCAGCGATCGACGCCATGCCGGTCTGGGCGAAGTAGTACTCGAGCGAGACGTCATAGTTGGTCGACCGGACCGGCTCGAGCTCGGGGTTACCGCCGCTGCCGGTGATCTGGCAGCTGGGCGGCGGGTTGGGATCATCCAGACAGGGCGGCGGCGAGCCGAGGAGGACCGGGCGCAGCTGATCGAAGCCCGGCCGGGTCCGGGTCCGGGTGCCGGCGAGCCTCAGCTGCAGGCCGGGAAGGAGCCGGAGCCTCGCGCTGGCATTGGGGAGCAGGTCGGTATAGTTGCCTTCACCCGTCGTGGTTTCCGTGCCCCGGAAGGTGGTGACCGAAGAGCTGGTGTGCACCGCCCGGAGGCCGACGGCGCCGTCCAGCGACATGCTGCCCAGCTTGAACTCGTAGCGCACCTGCCCGTATCCGCCCACGGACTGCTCGTCGGCGTCGAAGATACGCACCCGCTCCGGAGCGCCCGGGTCGAATCCAGCGATAGCGCGCAGCTGCTCCACGTTCTGCCGGATGCTCAGGTATGTCGGAGTGACCCAGGAGCGGGCCTGCTGCTCGTCAGCGCCTCTGAACCCGCTGTCGAACACCTGCAGCTCGACCGGGAGCTCGGAGAGCGGAGCTCCGGCTCCCCGGGTGGAGTAGCGCTCACCATTCTCCTGATAGGCGTCACGCGTGGTGAAGCGGAACCCGGCCTCCACCTTGGGAATGAAGGAGAAGCCGGTGGTCAGCTCGGCGTCCGTGCGGTACTGCCAGTCGTCTCCCGCCGCGACGTAGGCTCTGTCGAAGAAGCCCAGGTAGCGGAAGTTGGCGGGATCGGTCAGGTCAAAGTCCTGGAGGGTGAACTGCATGCCTCCCTGGCCCCGGGGCACGTCGAAGTTGACGTCGAAGGTGGGAGCGGTCGCCAGCTCCTGGTCGAAGCTGAGGACCGACAGGTCGAACGTGCTGTCCGTCCGCGCGAGATCCGCCGTGATGCGCCAGGGGCCCCGCTCGTAGATGGTGCCGACCGCGAGCTGATACGTGTCGGTCTGGCGATAAGTCCCGCCCTGGTACATGAACGGCAGGGCGGCATTGGAGACAGTGAGGCTCTGCGCCTGGTCCGTGGTCCCAGGCCGCATGGCCACGTTGGTGAGCTGGCGGCCGTTGCCCCACAGCCTCATCTCCAGCTTTCGGTCCGCCCATCGGTCGCGGTAGCCCTGCCAGAGCCCATCCACATAGAACTCGACGTTGGAAGACGGCCGCCACTGCAACGAGCCGTTGATAGACGGCCGCTCGCGCTGGCCGTCGCCGTAGAACATGCCGACCACGTCGGGGAAGCGGAACGCCTCGTTCGTGTCGTTGCTCGTTCCATCGGCGATGAACCCGGTGTTCCAACGCGCCGAGTCGAGATAATCCAGGCGGGTATAGGAGAAGTTGAGCAGCGCGCCGACTTCACCCGCGCCGCTCGTCTGCCAGCGGTTGCTGACCAGGACGTTGCCATTCGCGTTCAGGCCGCCCGACTCCGAGGCGTAGGTGCCCCACGTGTTGGCCGCCACTTCGAAGCCGTCGAAGTTGAACGGACGGCTCGAACGCACGTCGATGAGGCCGGCAAGGCCGCCTTCGATCTGCTCGGCGGTGGTGGACTTGAAGACGTTGAGCGCCCGGATGGCGCCCGAGGGGAAGTCGCCCAGCGCGACGTTGCGCGTCTCGGCGGTGAAGATCTCGCGGCCGTTATAGGTCGTGATGACATCGGGCAGACCGCGCACCAGCACTTCGCGGCCTGCCTCGCCGCGTTCACGGACCACCTGGACGCCCGGAATGCGTGCCGCCGTCTCGGACACGGTGACATCCGGCAGCTTGCCGATGTCCTGCGCCATGACCGTGTCGACGATCTGAACGGAGTCACGCTTGACGGTCTGCGCCTGCTGCATGCTGCGCTGCAGGCCGATGACGACCATCTCTTCGACGAACTCGGTGGGCTCACCGATCTCCCCGGGCGTACCGGGGTCCGTCTGCGGTTGGGCGCCCGGGGCTCCCTGTGGCTGAGCGCTCTGCTCCTCCTGCGCCGGAGTGGCCGCAGGCGAGGACGCTGCGGCGGGCGTCTCCGCCGCGGGCTCCGCGGTCTGTGCGAGAGCATCGGACGGCGATGCTGATACGGCCAGCACCGCGATAGGCATCGAGCAAAGAGTGAGTGTCTTCAGGCGCATCCAGTTGTCCCCTCCCAGGGCGGGCGTACGATCCCACGTGGGAGAAGGCTGTCAACCGGTGAAGCGCTCCTCGACGACGAAGGGCTCGCAGGGGCGGCCCTCGAGATCCCGGAAAGCGACGTGGCGCTGGATCGCCCGGCGCTGGTCTCCGTCCTTGCCGTAGTCGGTGCCGTTGCGCCACACGTGCAGATACATCGCGTGAAGTCCTTCACCCACCCTCACGAAAGCGGGGTGGCCCGGGCCATTCCACTGCCCACCGAGCGCCGGGCTCTCGCTGTCGATCAACAGCCGCTCGTCCGTGACGCGGTTCGCCAACAGGTCCAGCCGGGCAATGTACGTCCGGTACTCGGAGTTACCGAAGAAGCCCGCGCTGTAGATAATGTACGACTGGCCGTTCTCGTTCACCACGAACTGGCCCTCGACCAGACCGTCATGGTGGGGCCCATTGGTGAAGAGCACCTTCGCGGGGCCCAGCAGCTCGATGCGGCCGTCGGCGTGCTGCCGGAACTCGTGCGACAGGATGGGCGTGGAGGCCTTGCGCGGCTGCTGCGTCACCGGGTCCTTCCACTGCAGCCCGTTGCCGTCCACCTTGGTCAGCAGGAACATGCGCTCTTGACCCTGTGCGTCAACGGCCACGGCGACATGGCCATCAATCATGCCGACGACCGGATTGTCGCCCGCGGGCCCACCCGGGTAGTCGGGCGCCAGGTCCTTGATGCGAACGTTGATGTCCAGGAAGCCGTGGTCCTTCCACTCACCGTCAATTTCGGAGGCCGTGGCGTAGGCGGAGCGCAGGATGCCGGCGCGATCCCGGGCGGTGTAGTGCAGCGTGAGCAGTCCGTTGCGCACGTCAATCTCGGGGGCCCACCGCGCCACGACGAGATCCCGGGGGAGATCGGGCGAGAGGGGATCCAGCTCACCGGCGTTCCACCACGCGGGCAGCTTTCCCTCGGGGAAGATGGCGCAGTGCTTGCCATCCACCAGGTGCGGCGCCCAGCGGCCTTCCACGAGGCGGTACAGCCGGAAGGCGAACGGCTGGTCGTTGGTGGTTGCCACCATCCAGAGGCCCGCGGTGCGCGCGCCCCCGGGGCTGCTGTCAGTCAGCCGCAGCACGAACGGATCCGGCATCGTCTCGTTGAGGAGCGGCTCGGGAACGCGCTGCAGGTTGGAGACGATGTCCTTGAGCGTGAGCGACTCCTGCCGTGGAAGGTCGAAGACGCTGGCCGGGTCTCGCACGGCGTTGTCCCGGAGCCGGTTGGGCTCGGGGCGCTGGGCAGCAGGGGCGAGGTTCGGGGAGCTGGAGTCCGAGGGGGAGTTCATAGAGGCGCGCAAATTACTGGAGGGCACTTTCCGGGCTCAATCCCGGTCTTCGGGGGGACATGCCTCCCGGCTCGTGCAGCATCCGGGCAGGCGGCCCGGGGAGGGGAGAGCGCTACTTGGCGCGTGAGCGCCGGAGGATCTGCGTGGTCCGCCGCTGGGCTTCGGCCAGGGCCTGGTCGGGGTTCTTGTTGACCAGCCAGGTGGAGTTCAGCTCGTTGACCAGCAGGTCCAGGATGGCGCGCTGGTACTCGATGGGCGGCATCGCCCGGGCGATGGTAGCGGTACGGGTGTACTCGGTGCGGTGCGGCAGCGCCTGCAACTCGGCGCCCTGGAGCACGGAGCTACGCACCGGCAGGTGTCCCGTGCGGGCCCACTGAAGGTTGTTGTCGTTGAGGAACTTCAGGAAGGCGAGGGCCGCCTTCTGCTTGGCCGGATCCGGCCTCGGCTGCTTGGGCATCACCCACATGTGGCTGTCGGACCAGACGGCGTCCGTGCCGTAGAGCCTGGGCATGTCGCGCACGACGTACTTTTTGAGGGCGGTCTTCGGATCCTTGACCTGAGCGGTGTAGGTCTCGACGCCCCAGTTGCCGTTGACGAGTACCGCCGCCTCGCCAGCGAGGAAGGCCTGCTGCGCGCCGGAGTAGTCATTCTTGATGCTGGCGTGGCCGGCCGCGTAGAGCGCGTTGAGCAGGCGCAGCGCCTCCTTGCTCTCCGCTGACTCCAGATGGGCCTTCCTCTCGGCGTCGACGATGTTGCTGCCCTGCTGCCACACCCAACTGAGGTACTGCCAGGACGGCATCGGATCGTTCGCCGAGGGGATGGCGAAGTAGCGCTTGCCCGTCTTGGCCTTCATCGTCTCGGCGTGCTGCAGCAGCTCGGCCGGGCTGGTGGGCATCTTCGGCTGGCCGTTGTCATCGACCAGCCCCGCCTTGGCGAACAGGTCGGCATTCACGTGCCACACCAGGGCGTGCACGTCGAAGGGCAGGGCCCACATCTCTCCCTTGGCGGTGATGGCCTCCTTCGCCACGGGGAGGAAGTCGTTGGTGTCGACGCCGCTGTCGGACAGGCTCTTGCCCAGCGGCTGGAGGAGGTTGCGCGCCAGGTAGTTGGGCAGCACGCTGCGGTGCATCACGGCGATGTCCGGCGGGGCGCCGCCCGCCATGGTGGCGCCCAGCCGGTCGTAATAGACGCCCCACTCCGCCGTCTGCGTCTTGACGACGATGCCTTCCTTGTTCTCCGCGTTGAACTTGTTGGTGAGCACCTGGATGATGCCGCACTCGCCGACGGCCTTCGAGACGTCCGTGACGTTGCCGTACTCGTCGCTGCAGCCGCCGAAGAAGCGGAACAGGGTGATCTCCGTGGCGGCGCGCGCGGAGGTCGAGACCAGGGCGGTGAGCAGCGTCACCGCGGAAAGCAGCGTCTTGAGTTTCATGGGGCTCTCTGTCTCAGGGGCCGGGGATCCGAGGCTACTTGCCGCCACCCATGGCAATGCCTTGGACGATGTACTTCTGGAACACGATGTAGACGCCGAGGATCGGCAGGCTGGCGAACACCGCCGAGGCCATCAGGAACCCCAGCCCTTCCGACATGGCGAAGTTGCCCTGCAGTGAGCCGAGGCCCACACTGAGTGTGTACATCTCTGGCTGGAACGCGGTGACGACGGGCCAGAGGAAGTCATTCCAGGCGTACAGAAAGGTGAAGATGCCGAGCGTCGTCAGCGCCGGGCGCGACAGCGGCAGCATCACCGACCAGAAGATCTTCAACCGGCTGGCGTTGTCCAACTGCGCGGCCTCTTCCAGCTCACGCGGGACGGCCTTGAAGAACTGGGTCATCATGAACACGCCGAAGGGCCCTGCCAGCCGGGGGGCGATCAGCGAGAAGTAGGTGCTGTGCATTTCCCACCGGGCGATCATGGCGTGCAGCGGCACCAGGATGGCCTGCTCCGGGACCATCAGCCCGGCCAGCACCAGCACGAAGAGGACGCGGCGGCCGGGGAAGTTGATCCGGGCGAAGGCGTAGCCGGCGAGTGACGACAGCACCAACGTCATCACCGTCATGCCCACGGCGACGATGAGGCTGTTGAGCAGCCAGCGCGGCGTCAGCGACCCACGCAGCAAGGTAGCGAAGTGCTCCAGGGTGTGCGGCACGGGCACGATGCCGGAGGTGGACTGCACCAGCATGGCGTTGGGCTTGAGGGCCATGGTCAGCACCCACAGCATGGGCAGCAGCCACACGAACGCGGCGCCAATCAGCAGCACGAGGATGAGATGATCGCCAAAGGTGCGTTTCATGGCCTCAATCCTTCTGCCGCGACAGGCGCAGCTGCAGCATCGCCACGAAGAACATCAGGGTGAACAGCACCATGGAGACCGCCGAGGCGTAGCCAGAGCGCCAGTCCCGGAAGCCGATCTCGTAGATGAACTGAACCAGCGGCCGGGTGGAGTTGGACGGACCGCCGCGCGTCATCAGCAGCGGCTGGCCGAACACCTGCAGGTGCATGATGGTCACCACCACCACCACGAGCAGCAGCGTGCGGGCCAGGGCGGGCAGGGTGATGCGCCGCAGCACCGTCCAGCGCGAGGCGTTGTCGAGCCTGGCGGCCTCGTAAACCTCGGCAGGGATCTGCTGCAACCCGGCCAGGAACAGCGTCATGGGGAAGCCGGAGGTCCACCACAGGGAGGTAATCACCAGCGCGGGCATGGCCCAGTCCTGGTCGGTCAGGAAGGCGATGGGCTCGCGCCCCACCTCCAGCAGCCAGTTGGCGACCAGCCCACGGTCGGGGTTGAACACCATCGTCCACACCAGGGTGACGACCGTGACCGAGAAGATGCTGGAGGCGAAGAAGATGCCGCGCAGGACGCCAAAGATTCGCCCCGGCCGGTTGAGCCCCAGCGCCAGGGCCAGGCCCAGCACCGTCGCCGCCGGCACCGTCATGGCGGCGAACTTCAGGGTGTTCTTGAACGCATCCCAGAAGTACGGATCGTCCCAGAGCTCTTCGTAGTTCAGCCAGCCGATGTACTCGCGGTAGTCGCCGACGATCTCCCAGTCATGCAGGCTCATCCACATGCCGAGGCCGAAGGGATAGAGCAGGAAGATGGCGTAGAAGACGAAGAACGGCGCCAGGAAGCCATAGCCGGCCAGGGCCTCGCGGACCCGCGACCATCCACGGCGCGGCGTGCCAGGATCTGCGGCAGGGGTGACGGACATGGCAGCCCCCCTCAGACCGCGCCTGCGGCCACAGGCATGGCCAGGCCGTCAGCGCCGAACAACCGGCCACTGCCGGGCTCGAAGGTCAGCGACACGGTGTCTCCGATGCGGACGGGGCTGTCTCCCGTGTCGGTGGCGATCAACGTGGAGCCTTCGGTGACCGCGACGTGCACCAGCGTCTCGCGGCCCAGGCGCTCGAGCGCCTTGACCTGGCCCCGGAAGCTGCCTTCGCCCGTGGCCAGCCTCAGGTGCTCGGGCCGGATGCCGAAGGTGACCGGCGCGCCGGCGGCCAGCGTGCCGCCGTTCGCCGCGACCTCGGCCCTGCCGCCTGGCAGGGAGACCGAGACCCGGTTGGGACCGGTGCTCACCACCTTGGTTTCGACCAGGTTCATCTTCGGTGCGCCGATGAACCCGGCGACGAAGGTGTTGGCGGGGTTGCGGTAGACCTCGAGCGGCGTGCCCACCTGCTCGATCCGGCCATCGCGGAAGACGACGATGCGGTCGGCCATCGTCATCGCCTCCACTTGATCGTGGGTGACGTAGATCGAGGTGGCCTCGAGCCGCTGGTGGAGCTGCACCAGCTCGACGCGCATCTGCACGCGCAGCGCGGCGTCCAGGTTGGACAGGGGCTCATCGAACAGGAAGACGTCGGGCCGGCGGACGATGGCACGGCCGATGGCGATGCGCTGGCGCTGGCCGCCGGACATGTCCGCGGGGCGGCGTTCCAGCAGGTGCTCGATCTGCAGCGTCTTCGCGGCGGTGGCGATCCGGGTGGAGATCTCCGCCTTCGGCGTGCCGATGTTGCGCAGGCCAAAGGCCATGTTCTCGGCCGCCGTCATGTGCGGATAGAGGGCGTAGTTCTGGAAGACCATGGCGACGCCGCGCTCGCCAGGCGGCGTGTTGTTCACCCGGCGCCCGCCAATCTGGATCTCTCCGTCGCTGATCTCCTCCAGCCCGGCAATCATGCGCAGCAGGGTGGACTTGCCGCACCCCGAAGGGCCGACGAAGACGATGAACTCGCGGTGTTTCAGGTCGAGCGAGACGCCATGGACTACCTGCGAAGCGCCGTAACGCTTTCGCACGTCTCGCAGCAGCACATCGGCCATGAGGAAGGCTCCAGATTCAGTACGCGAACGACTGGTAGGACTCGGTGCCAGCCGCCTCGAGCGACTCCACGACCGGATTGAAGCGGAGCAGGCGCCGGGCCCGGGGCGACAGCGTGTCGAGGGCCGCCCGGGGAATGCGGATCGAAACCT
This sequence comes from Myxococcaceae bacterium, assembly GCA_036389955.1. GTDB lineage: Bacteria > Myxococcota > Myxococcia > Myxococcales > Myxococcaceae > DATHBR01. Next base: position 63 of record DASVVJ010001233.1, on the reverse strand, counting down.
CGGGGCGGAACAGCCAGCGGCGGCTGTAGCCGATGACGACCATGGGCCGCGGGGTCTGCGTGC
>DASVVJ010001232.1:0-5541 GCA_036389955.1 Myxococcaceae bacterium | reverse complement strand
TGGCGGGTGGCGGCGCCGTCGACGTGGTCTTCGTCATCGAAGAGAACTCGAAGGTGATGGTGAAGGAGATCACCTTCCTGGGCACCGAGAAGGTGACGCCCGCGGAGCTCAAGGAGACCATGGTCACCCGCGAGGGCGGCTACTTCTCCTTCCTCACCGGCGAGGGCACCTACCGCGAGGAGGCCTTCCAGCGCGACCTGGCCGTCATCCAGGCCACCTACTACGACCGGGGCTACATCAACGTCCGGGTGGACAAGCCCACCATCTCGCTCACGGCGGACAAGCGCTACATCTACATCAACATCAAGGTGACCGAGGGCGAGGCGTACGACATCGGCAACATCGACTTTGGTGGCGATCTGGTCGTCCCCAAGGAGCGGATGGCGGCGATGATGACGACGACGCGGGGCGAGCGCTTCAACCGCACCAAGCTGTCGACGGACATCCAGACGATCACGGACGTCTACTACGACCAGGGCTACGCGTACGCGAACGTGAACCCGGTCACCTCGGTGAACGCGGACGCCAAGACGGTGGACCTGACCTTCGAGGTGCAGAAGGGCCCGCAGGTCATCATCGAGCGCATCGACGTCATCGGTAACACCAAGACGCGCGACAAGGTCATCCGCCGCGAGATGCGCGTGTACGAGGGCGAGCTGTACAGCGGCACGGGCGTGCGGCGCAGCAAGGAGCGCGTCACCGCGCTGGGCTACTTCGAGACGGTGGACGTCACCCAGAAGCCGGGCAGCGCCGACGACCGGATCGTCCTCCAGGTGGAGGTGAAGGAGAAGGCCACCGGTACCTTCCAGGTGGGCCTGGGCTTCTCCAACGTGGAGAACTTCATCTTCACGGCGCAGGTGTCCCAGAACAACTTCCTGGGGTGGGGCCAGAGCGTGTCGGCCTCGGCGCAGATCTCCGGCCTGCGCTCGCTGGTGCAGCTGTCGTTCTACGATCCGTTCTTCCTGGACACCCAATATCTCCTCTCGGCGGACTTCTTCCGGGTGGATGCGGACTACGACGGCTTCGTGCGGCGCTCCACGGGCGGCAGCGTCAGCCTGGGCTACCAGTTCATCGACGACCTGCTGGGCCAGGTGGGCTACACGCGTGAGTACGTGGACGTGGAGGCCGGCCAGAGCCTGGGCTCGGTGCTGCTGGCCAACCAGTTCCTCAGCGGCATTACCAGCGCCGCGCGCCTGTCGCTGTCCTTCGATCGCCGCGACAACCGCCTGTTCCCCTCGCGCGGCTTCATCCACTTCGGCTCGGTGGAATTCGCCCCCAAGCTCTTGGGCGGCACCTTCCTCTTCACCCGTTACAGCGCCTACTCGCGCCTGTATTTCCCGCTGCCGCTGGGCATCGTCTTCAAGACCAACGCCACGGTGGGCTACATCCAGCAGCTCGATCCGAACCGTCCGCTGCCGGTCTCCGAGCTCTACTACCTGGGCGGCATCAACACCGTACGCGGCTACTTCCTGCGCAGCATCAGCCCCACGCTGCTGGTGCCGGTGAACAACAACCCGGACGCGGTCGTCACCGAGTTCCGCTCGGGCGGAAACAAGCAGCTCATCCTCAACCTGGAGTTCGAGTTCCCCGTCTTCGAGAAGGCCGGCATCCGCGGCGTGCTCTTCTATGACGCGGGCAACGCGTACGCGGTCAACGAGCGCTTCTTCCAGGACAGGCAGAACGACGTGCCGCTTGGTCTCTTCCACTCCGTGGGCTTTGGCTTCCGCTGGTTCTCCCCGATCGGTCCCCTGCGCTTCGAGTGGGGCATCCCGCTCAGCAAGCGGCCGGATGATGAGCCCATCCTCTTTGAGTTCACCATCGGCAACTTCTTCTGATTTCTGATAAGGCGTCCCCCCGGCGCTCCGACGTCCCCCTACCTCTGGGGAATGTTGAACAACCGCAGGGGTATGGACGTCGGAACCAGCAACACCCCTTTAGGAGCCGTTGACATGTCGCTTCGAAGCACCCTTGCGGCCCTGGCCGCTGTTGTGACGCTTGCCCTGCCGCTCGCCGCCTCGGCTCAGCCCAAGATTGGTTACGTGGACTACCAGCGCGTCCTGCTGGAGGTGGAGGACGGCAAGAATGCCAAGGGCCGTCTCCAGAAGTGGCTGGATGACCGCCAGAAGGAGATCGACAAGGAGCAGGAGGGCCTCCGTAAGGAGAAGGAGCTTCTGGACAAGCAGGCCAGCGCGATGAGCGAGGAGACCCGCATCCAGAAGGCGACCGACCTGCAGAAGAAGATCCTCGAGCTGGCGCAGAAGTGGGACCGCTACCGCGCCGAGGCCGCCAACAAGGAGCGCTCGGAGATGGAGCCCATCGTCTCGAAGATTGACGGGGTGATTGCCCGCATCGCCGAGCGTGACGGGCTGTCCTTCGTGTTCGAGCGCCGGGACTCGGGCCTGGTGTTCGCGCAGACGCAGTACGACCTGTCCAACGAAGTGATCCGCGCCTACAACGCCCTGCCGAAGACGGCGGCGCCCAAGGCTCCGGCGGCTCCCGCTCCGGGCGCTCCGGTCGCCAAGGACGCTCCGAAGAAGTAAGGCGCTCCTCGTCCGTGCTCTCCACGCCCACCCCGCGACGGCTCGGGGAGCTCGCCACCCACGTGGGCGGCGAGCTTCTCGGAGATGCCGAGCTGCCCATCACCGGTCTCAACGGGCTTGCCGAGGCGCGCCCGGGGGACGTGTCGTTCTACGGCAACACGAAGTACCGCCGGCAGTATGAGACCACCCAGGCTTCGGCCGTGCTGGTGGGCTCGAACGAGTCGGCGCGCGAGGGCAAGGCGCTCATCCGGGTGTCCAACCCGCACCTGGCCTTCGCCCGGCTGTTGAAGCTCTTCCAGCAGCCCGAGCCGCTCACCGCGGGCGTCAGTGCCCAGGCGCACGTGCACCCCAAGGCGTACGTGCACCGTGAGGCCACGGTGATGGCGGGCGCCACGGTGGAGCAGGGCGCCTCGGTGGGCGCGCGCAGCGTGCTCTTCCCGGGCGCCTACGTGGGCCCCGGGGCCCGCATCGGCGAGGACTGCGTGCTGCACCCCAACGTCACCGTGACCGAGCGCTGCCAGGTAGGCTCGCGCGTCATCCTCCATGCCTCGTGCGTGGTGGGCGCGGACGGGTTCGGCTTCGCGTTCAACCCCGAGGGCGAGCAGGGCCCGGAGCACTTCAAGATTCCCCAGACGGGCATCGTCCGCATCGAGGACGACGTCGAGGTGGGGGCCTGCACCTGCATCGACCGGGCGACGATCGGCGAGACGGTGATCGGCCGGGGGACGAAGATCGACAACCTGGTGCAGATCGCTCACAACGTGAAGGTGGGCCCGCTGTCGCTCATCTGCGCGCAGGCGGGCGTGTCTGGCTCGGCGGAGCTGGGCACCGGTGTGGTGCTGGCGGGGCAGGTGGGCGTGGTGGGGCACATCCGCGTCGGAGACATGGCCAAGGTGGGCGCCCAGTCTGGCGTGGCGCATGACGTGGAAGACGGCCAGGTGGTATCTGGCAGCCCGGCGATTCCGCACCGCGAGTGGCTGCGGTCCTCGGCGGCGCTCGGCCAGCTGGCGGACCTGGTCAAGGAAGTCCGCACCCTGCGCCGCAGGGTGGAGCAGCTCGAGAAGGAGAAGGGTGGATGATGGACATCGGAGAGATCCAGCGGTTACTGCCCCACCGCTACCCGTTCCTGCTGGTGGACCGGGTGGTGGAGATCATCCCGGGACAGAAGCTGACGGCGTATAAGAACGTCACCATCAACGAGCCCTTCTTCAACGGCCACTTCCCGGGGCACCCGGTGATGCCGGGCGTGCTCATTCTCGAGGCACTGGCGCAGGCCTCGGCCATTCTCGCCTACAAGAGCGAGAACATGGATCCGCAGCAGAAGATCTCGTACCTGATGGGCGTGGATAACGCGAAGTTCCGCAAGCCCGTGCTGCCGGGAGACCGGCTGCAGCTGGGCATCGAAGTGGTGCGGCACAAGGGTGTCATCTGGAAGACGAAGGGCACCGCCACGGTGGAAGGTGTGAAGGTGGCCGAGGGTGAGTTCCTGGCCACGGTGGTGGATAAGGACGCCAAGTCCTCCGAGGAGCCGGCTGCCTGAGCGGGCGGGACGGAAGGAGAGCGGTTATGGCGCAGGTTCACCCCACGGCGGTGGTTCATCCGGATGCGAAGCTCCATGAGACAGTGGAGGTTGGCGCGTTCGCGGTGATCGGTCCGAAGGTGAAGATTGGCGAGGGGACGCGGGTAGGTCCCCACGTCGTCATCGAAGGGCGCACGACGTTGGGGGCGCGCAATCGCGTGTTCCAGTTCTCCTCGCTGGGAGCGGCGCCGCAGGATCTCAAGTACGGGGGCGAAGACACCGAGCTGATCATCGGTGACGAGAACCAGATCCGTGAGTTCACCACGCTGCACATCGGCACGGCCGGGGGCGGCGGTGCCACGCGGGTGGGCAACCGCAACCTCTTCATGGCCAACAGCCACGTGGCGCATGACTGCGTGGTGGGCAATGGCTGCATTCTGGCCAACAGCGCGGCGCTGGGCGGCCACGTGCAGGTGGAGGACCACGTCATCCTCTCGGGGTTGACGGCGGTGCACCAGTTCACGCGGCTGGGCAAGCACGCGTTCATCGCCGGCGGCGCCATGGTGGTGATGGACGTGCCGCCCTACTGCATGGCTCAGGGCGACCGGGCCGAGCTGGTGGGACTGAACACGGTGGGCCTGGAACGGCACGGCTTCAGCGAGGAGCGGATCAGCCGCATCAAGGAGGCCTACCGCATCCTGTTCCGCTCGAAGCTGGGCGTGGCCGAGGCGCTGGCGAAGATGAAGGCGGAGCTGGGCGGCCACTCGGAGATCGATCACCTCATCGAGTTCGTCAGCCAGAGCAAGCGCGGGCTGACGCGCTGAGCGGAGCCGGTGGAGCGCATCGGCCTCATTGCCGGCAATGGCCAGCTGCCCTTCCTCTTCGCCCGTGAGGCGAAGGGGCGGGGGCTGGAGGTCATCGCGGTGGCGCACCGCGGCGAGACGGATCCAGCGCTGGAGGCGGAAGTCGCGGCCTTCACCTGGGTGCGGCTGGGCCAGGTGGATCGCATTCTCGGCACCTTCCGGAAAGCGGGCGTGACGCGCGCGGCCATGGCGGGCGGCATTGGCCGGGTGCGGGCGCTGACAGAGGCACGGCCGGATCTGGGCGCGGTGCGCATCATCTCCCGGCTGCGCAGCTTCCGGGATGACACGCTGCTGCGTGGGATCGCGGGTTACTTCGAGGAGAAGGGCGTCACCATCGTGGCGCCGACGGACTACCTGACGCAGGTGCTCTGTCCGGCAGGGCACCTGGCGGGCCCGAAACTCCATCCAGCGCAGGAGAAGGACGTGGCGCTGGGGGTGGAGGTGGCCTCGCTGCTGGGCCAGGCGGATGTGGGCCAGACGGTGGTGGTGCACAACGGCCACGTGCTGGCGCTGGAGGCGGTGGAGGGCACGGATGAAACCATTCGCCGCGGCGGAAAGCTGGGCGGAGGAGGCGCCGTCGTGGTGAAGCGCTGCAAGCCGCAGCAGGATTTGCGCTTCG
>DASVVJ010001231.1:0-19468 GCA_036389955.1 Myxococcaceae bacterium | reverse complement strand
GGACGTGCTGGGCCCAGCCATTTTGCGGCTGCTGCGCCAGGCCGAGCGCGAGAGGCCCACGGCCTCGAGCGAGCCGGTGCACGAGACGCGGCTGAAGATGCTGGTGTGAGCGCGACGGAGCTTCCACCAGCCAACGGATGGGGCAGGGGGGGATCGCGTTCGGGCGGCGAAGCCTGCCAGGCTCCTGGACATGCCGAACGAAAAGCTCGTCTTCGCTCAATCCGTGGAGGCCCTCTTCGTCAGAGCACTCGGGCCGCACCTGACGCCCGACGGGCGGCGGCGGCTGAAAGCGGTGGGGCTGGACCTGTCCGAGCCGCTGCGTCCCTCGTACCCGGTGGAGCAGTGGCGCGGCTTTCTGCGCACCATCGCACCGGACGTGTTCCCGAACGCACCGCCGCAGACGGCATACTTCGGGCTGGGCGAGCGCTACGTGCAGGGCTACCGGCAGACAGCGGTGGGCCGTGCGAGCATGGCCCTCATCGCGCACATGGGCCCCAAGGGAACGATGGAGCGTGTCTCGCACGGAGCGCGCGCGGGCAACAACTTCAACGAGGTGCGAGTGGAAGAGCTGGGCAACCGCTCGGCCACGCTGTGGATGAAGGACGTGTCAGCGGACAACCCGTTCTTCGCCTGCGGCTTCCTGGCGGAGACGCTGCGGGGCTCGGGCGCGACGGACATCCGGGTGGAGCCGGTGGCGTTCGACGGCACGGCGGCCACCTTCCGAGTCATCTGGGAGCTGGCTCCCCGGCGCCCGGTACAGGCCGCAGTCGGCTGAGCCAGCACTCTCCCTCTCCCTTCGGGAGAGGGCTGGGGTGAGGGTTCATTGCGCCTTCCCTGCGCTCACCTCCCGGGACATGATGGAGGCGAAGCAATTTCCACCGTCGCGCCAGACTGAGCGAAGAAGCCAGTCCCCGAGGAGCCCGTGCACCCGCTGTCCGCAGGCACTCAGGTAGGAGCGTGGCGAGTGAAGGCCTGGCAGGGCCAGGGGGCGTACGGTGCCGTCTACCGAGCGGTGCGCGGAGGCTGGAGGCGCTCGGAGCCCGTAGCGCTCAAGGTGTCACTCTTACCGTGGGATGCGCGCTTCGCCCGGGAAGCGGAGCTGCTCTCGCGCCTGAGCCACCCGAGCATCCCGCGGCTGTTGGAGCGGGGAGCGCTGCATCCCCCGTCCGGAGCCGAGTATCCCTTCATCGCGATAGAGTGGGTGGAGGGCACGCCGCTGTATGCCTGGGCCGAGCAGCACGCTCCCTCCAGCCGTCAGGTGTGCCTGCTGCTGGCACCGGTGGCCCGGGCCCTGGAGGCCGTGCATGCGGCGGGAGCGGTGCACCGCGACGTGAAGGGCGACAACGTGGTGGTCCGGTTGTCGGACAGGCGCGCGGTGCTCATCGACTTTGGCTCGTGCCACTTCGCTGGGGCACAGCGACTGACGTGGCAGGCGTTGCCGCCGGTGACGCCGGCGTATCTCTCGCCTCAAGCATGGCTGGTCTACCTCCGCTCGCTGCACCACTCAGAAAGCTATTACGCGCTCTCGTCGGCGGATGACCTGTACGCGTTGGGAATAACGGCCTATCGCCTCGTGATGGGCCGGTACCCACCGCCCCTGGAAGTGAGGCAGGACGAGCAAGGCTGTTGGCAGGTGACGGGCCCCGACCTCAGGCCGCTGCTGGAGAGTAACTCCCAGGTCGAACCACTGCTGCGAGAGGTGATCATCCGCCTGCTCGCGGACGTACCGGAGGCGCGCGGTACGGCGACGCAGGTGGCCAAGGCGTTGGAGGAGGCAGCAGGCGAAACAGTGAGCGGAGATGAGCGCTCCGAGCATCCCAAGCCCACTGGGCGTGCACGGGCCTGGAAGCCGTGGCTGGCCCTGGCGGCTGCGGGGTTGAGCGCGGTGCTCCTGTGGCCCTCGAAGCCAGTGTCACCGCCGCCCAGTCCCATGTCCGCGGGCATGTCTCAGACTTCAGACGCTCAGGCCCCAGACGCGGGCACGGCAGCTGTAGGAGACACCGCGCCCCCCAAGCCTCAGGCCACCACCCCGCCATCCACGGAGAAACAGCCTCTGACCCAGGAGCCTCTTCCCGAGCCCCGTCCAGGGCAGGCCCGGCCCGACAAGAGAGGCCAGTGTCCAGGCCGCAAGCAGGTGCCCATCAACGGAGGCTGCTGGGTCGACGTGAGTTCCTTGATGGACGCCCAGGCCTGCATGGAGAGCGGCTACGTGCCTTTCCATGGCAAGTGTTTCGTGCCCGCGAACGCGCCGCCCAGGAAGCCGCAGCCCACCTCAAGTCCGCCGGAAGCACGCTGAGCCACAACCCCTCGCATGCCAGCGTGTTATCCTGGACGCGGAGGTTGAGATGTACCCACGCCTCAAATGGTGGAGCCTGCTGACCTGCCTGTTGGCATGTGCAGGGATGCACTCAGGAGGCGCTCCCGTCTTAGCGGACGGTTACGACCGCAGGCCTGGTAGTTTCTGTGCGCTGAATCCCGAGGGCTGTCCCCCGCTGGTGGCGCCACCCGATCCGTAACCGGAGCAGGACCTGGAATCTCCAGCGAATAAGAGCGCCTGTCTCGATGCCTGCGAAGCGGGTGGTGATGCACTCGAGAGTTTCTGCAGGCGGCTTCGTACCCCTCGAAAGCAGGCGTTGTGCTGGGCCGCTACCAAGGGTTCCAAGGCTGCGTGCATCGGAATGTGTCACGCGATTTACCCATGATCATTTACCCCTTTCGCCTCGCTCACGGGCGAGAAGAGCAACCATGAAAGACTGGCGCCCGAAACTGACTGCGATCGATGATCCCATCGCAGACGATTACTGGTCCTACCGAACCGAGGATGGAGCGAAGCGAACCTCGCGTGTCACCATCGGGCGGCCTGCTTTGCTCGCGGATGGGACGAACTGGTACTGCCCGATGTACTTCGAGCACGTCACCCGAGGCATCGACTACGCCATGGGGGTGGGGCCCGTGGACGCACTGATGAATGCCATGTACTTCGTCCGCAGGCGCTTCTACGAGTTTGACGACGTGACGCCGAGGACGAAGCCCGCCACGGCCTCCAAGCGTCCCCGGGCGAAGAAGAGCCAGCCCGCCAGGAAGAAGCCGAGGAAGACGGCCAGGTAACGGCAGCGGACAGCCTTCCCGAGAAATGCCGCGAAAATCCCCCCGCAACTTTCATTTACCTACCGGGTTCATGGAGGCAACCCGCAGTTACGAAAGGTCACTTCCATGAACATCCCCAGCGTGAAGGCTCCCGTCATCGAGGCTCGTCTGTCCCACCAGGCCGGTCGCATCGTGCAGGGCGTCAAGAGCGGTGCGCTCACGGCTCCTGAGGCGAAGGAGTTCGTGTCCCAGCAGAAGGACCTGTACCGGGACCTGTTCCAGGCGAAGACGGACAACGGCTTCGTGGGTCCCCAGGAGCGCCGCGAACTGCGCCAGGAGCTGCGTCAGTCCTCCCGCGACATCTTCGTGGCCAAGCACAACGGCGCGGAGCGCTGAGGGCAGACGCTCCCCGGTGGATGGCAGGTGAGCAGGCCCCTTCCTGTTCTCCACCTCACGAAAGAATTCTTCGTCCATTTCCGCGCCCCCGAGCACTTCAGGAAATGAGGCACCGAAAGGTGCGGGTGAAGGGGACCTTCAAGATGCGTGCGCGTTCGGGGACGAGGCGTTGGCGTGGGGGGCAGGGGAGCGGACGACGTGGGTGGGTGTTAGTGGCGCTGGCGCTCGCGGCCTGTGGCGGAGGAGCGGTCTCCACGCCCGGAGAGCAACCGCCCCCCATCGTCATGCCAGACCCGGAGACACCGCCCAGTCCCGGCGCGGAGGAGACGGACGATGGCCCCACCCCTCCTCCCCCTGATTCAGGAGAAGGGGTGCCGGAGCCCGTGCCGCCAGCCAGTCCTGTGGCCCGGAGTGCCTGGTGGCGAGCCTCCTTCTACGCAGGGGTTGCGCCGGCAGGCCTGGCTGTGGGCGATTTCAACCAGGACGGTGCTCCCGATGTCGCCATCAACGGGAGCGGTCGCAATTACACCAGCCAGTATGTCTCCCGCGTGGGGGAGTTCCTCGTGTTGCTCAACGATGGGACCGGCAAGCTTGGAACGGTGTCGGGCTGGCGCCGGATGAGCAGTCTGTTAGCGCCCCTCATTGCCGCGGACGTCAACGGAGATGGCCACCTGGATGCGTTCGGGGGGAGCCCCTTCGGCGCCTATGTGTTGCTCGGTCAGGGCGACGGCGGCTTCATCCGTGACGCCCAGCGCCTGGGCTCCTCCCGTGTCTCCAGTCTCGGGGTCTGGACGAACGGCTCCGGAACACCGCTGCTCTGGTCCCTGGATAACTTCGACTCCATCGACATGATGACGCCGGGAGGATTCCACCAGCTCAGCAGAAGCAGCGAGGGCGGCTCCGAAGCGCGTCACCTCTCGTATCCCAACGGACAGAGGGTCGTGGGCCCGTGGGAAGAGGGCCGGGTGGCCGTGGTGGCGGACTTCAATGAAGACGGGCTCATGGATGTCGTGTTCAACCATGCGGTCTCTACCCCCAATGGGTCCGCGCAGATCTTCATCGGAGATGTGCTCGCCCACGTCAGCGCTGGCGGGCTCCTTCCGCTGAGCCAGGACTTCACGCAGCTGGAGACTGCGGACTTCAACGGGGATGGTCACCAGGACCTGCTCGCGCTGACGGGCGCCACCCTCTGGAGTCTGCTCGGAGATGGCAACGGTGGCTTCTCCGTGGCGTCATCGCTGCAGCTCGACGCGGCTCCCCAGCGGCTGGCCATCACCCACCTCGATGCGGACGGCATCCCCGATGCAGTGGCCGTGCACACCGCCATGGGCGCGGTGTCGCTCCTGCGAGGTGCGGGAAATGGGACGTTCGTCGCGCATGGCGAGCTGGCCGTGGGCCGGGCTCCGACCGCCGCGATCGCCGCGGACCTGGGGGGAGACGGCATCCCAGAGCTCCTGGTCACCGAGGCGGATGACAATGCCGTGTCCGTGTACGCGATTCCCAAGCAGCCCGTGCATGAGCCGAGAGTTCCTTTCACCTGTGCCCTGTCCGCTTCGCCCGAGGGCTCGGAGCCGCTCCCGCCTGTTTCTCCAGTGATGACCTGGGAGACGGGAGTCGCCGGCACGGGAACCGTGGCCGTGGGGGACTTCAACGGGGACGGGCGGAAGGACTTCGCTCTCGCGGATCCCTCCACAGGCGTGCGCATCGTGGGGAATCCCCAGGGTAAGCCTGTGAGCTGGAGTGTTTTCTCCGGGCAGGTGCAGTACCTCGCGGCGGGGGATTTCGACGGAGACGGGCGAGAGGATCTCGCGTTCAGTTCCTTCTCCGATGAGGCCGGGATCCTGTGGAACGACCCGGCGGAGGAGCCCTTCAGCTCCGCGCAGATCCTCAAGCGGGGCGAGGGCGGCGGGGGGCTCGTGGCCGCGGACTTCAACGGTGACGGGCATGAAGAGTTGGCAGTGACCTTCAAGGGCTCCTGCACCGGTTCGGCGGACCTGTTCACGCATCAGGGCAACCGTCAGTTCCGCGCCCAGGCCATGCGTGACTTCAACCCCGAGCCCGATGACAGGTGCTACGGGCACCGTTCTCCGGTGGCCGGCGATTTCAATGGGGATGGGACGTTGGACTTCGTGGACGTGACGCTGGGAATCAATCTCCAGCCCCTGGCTCCGGACGGGACGTTGCTGCCCGGCCATGGATTCCAGGCGGACTCCTCCTCCTCCGTTTCGTTCGAGGCCGTGGACGCGGATGGGAACGGAACCCTGGATCTGGTTTCCCGGAGTCCCGGCAGCGGGAGCGTCCGGTTTTTCCCGGGAGATGGGCATGCCACGCTGCAGGCACCCTGGGCCTGTGCGTTGCCAACGGTAGACTCGGTGCTGACGCTGGAGGACCTGAATGCCGATGGCCTCGCGGACCTGACGGGGACGACGCAGAACGGCACCCGGCTGTGGGTGTTGTTGGGAACCAGAGGGGGGAAGTGGGGCCCGCCGAGGCCCTATTCCGTGGGTGGCGCCGTCAGCTGGGTCAAGCCCGTGGATGTCCTCGGAGATGCTGGCCCCGAACTCGTCGTGCTGTCCCAGACAGGCAGGCTCCACGTGTTCCCCACGCCAGCGCCGTGAAAGCGCGAGGAACATCCGGAACTTTCTACTGCTGACTCAGTGCGGCGCTGCCGCTTCGGCCGGTGGCGCGCTCGAGTTCGAACCGCGTGACACCCGGGGGAAGAACAGCCCGGCCACGAAGGCGCCCACGGCCGCCGCGCAGATGATCCAGAAGTTGATGCTCAGGCCGGCGTCCAGCGCACCGCTCAGCATCTGCAGCGTCTCCACGGGCAGGCTGCGGCCGTGCTCGGGGCCCAGCAACTCCCGGGCAGCGGCAACGGAGACGCGCGGATTCTTCATCAGCTCCGACACCATGATCGCGCCCATGAGCCCCGCCGAAGCGGATGATGGGCTTGCGCCCGTAGAGGTCCGACAACTTCCCGTAGATGGGCACCGTGATGGTGGACGCCAGCATGTACGCGGTGAAGACCCAGGCGTAGCGATCGATTCCGCCCAGCTCGCCGACCACCGTGGGCATGGCGGTGGCCACCACGGTCGCCTCCAGGGCCGCCATGAAGAGGCTCAAGGCCAGCGCCAGGGTCGTCAGGGGACGGTGTGTGGTTCTCATGGACCTGCAGGGACAGCGGCTGGACGAACTACTGAGCACTGCCCATCCGCGGGCCGATACGCGGCATTGACGCCAGGCGGGTACCTGGCTTGGATGCCGCAATGGCTGATGAGAAAAGCTGGCTCTGGGTGCTGCATGTTCAGAATGACCCTGAACAGAAGGGTCAGTATCTGCTCTCGGCACTCAGTCCCGGCATCGTGTTCAAGAAGGGGGTGCCGAAGGAGGCAATCCTCGGTGAGCTGGCCGGAGAGAGTGGGCAGATCTCTCCGGAGGGCTTCCGGCCCAACCCCGTCTTCATCCAGTTTCTCCACTGGGTCATCGCTCGCTTCTCGACCCAGTGCCCGGAGTTGGTGGCGGAAGCGAAGCGGCAGGGGGACGGGCAGGTCTACGTCATTGACCTGCGCACGCCGACGACGCCCGGAGCACAAGTCTCGCCAGAGGACATCCTCGGCGTCTTCGATGTGAAGGGAGGAGAGCTGGCAACGTACCGCTCCTCTCCCAATCACCAGCTCATCACCCAGCGGGGGCCACTCCGGCTGACGCCCTGGTACCAGGCGAAGCTGCTCGAGGAGTTGCGGAAGCTGGTCTGACCTCGGGGCTCAGGCCAGGGACGCCACCTGCACCACCTGTTCAAACCGCGAGGCGTGCGCTTGAAGCGCCTGCCTCGCCGCATCGCTCAGGCCGAAGACGATCACCCGATGGCCTGTCAGCGCGGCCTGGACCAGCAGCTCGAAGACCTCCCCATCGGCGGCACAGAGGGTCTCTCCCTGCAGCACGCCGATGGCGTCCGGGTCCCAGCGGAGCGCGGCCCGGGCCGCATTCCTCAGCTCGGCCGCGGGTTGGTTCAGCCGGTGATAGTTCATGTCCTTCAGATTCTGTTCGACCCGCTCGATGAAGTCCTTGGGCAGGCTGAAGAGCCCGTGCCAGTCCTTCGTCTCGGGGAACCAGGAGAGGAAAGGATCGGGCGGATACAGCACCTCTCGGATGTGTTGGAAGCGGGCGGCGTCACCGCCGTCGCCGTCGAAGCAGATCCACCGCGCGCAGACCTCTCCCAGGTTCTTGCGCTCGTCGTCCGCCTCGCTGAGGAAACGCTCCAGCTCCTCGTCCGTGGCTCCGGCTCGCCACAGTCCCCGGGCCACGGCTCCCCGGACATTCAGGAAGTCGAAGGTGTCGAAGTTCTCCATCCGGACGTCGAGGTGCGCGCCGCGCTCGGTGAGGCCCACGGCCACGCCCGGGTAGCGCACGGGCCCCTCCACGGGAGCCAGCACCGGGCGCGGCGGATCCCACTGAGGCGAGAGCGTGAAGGGATCAGCGTTGGCATCCCAGCGCGCCGCCACCGCCAGGCCGAACCCGACCCGCCGCAGGGGGCGCTCCCACAGCAGGGCATCGAGGTAGCGGGGTAGGGCGCCGGGCTCCCCGTTGCAGCGCTCCACCTGATGGAAGGTCTCCATCAGCACCGCCGCCATGTCCGGATCGAGCTCCGCGTGCATGCGGGTGAGGGCCGCGAGCACGCGATGCTCGCCACGCCGGGTGTAGCCATTGCCTACCCAGCCCGAAATGCCATTGCGATACACCTCGTTGGAGAACCAGGCATAGAGCAGCGCCACCACTCCCGGACTGAGGGCTCCCACTTCTTTCCAGCGGGTGATGTCGAAGTCGACCTTGGACAGCGCGTCCGCAGTGGCCTGGGAGAGGTTCTCGACTTCCTCTTCGGTCATGGCCACGGCTACGCCGTCACCAGCTCGATGGGCTGGCCCTCGGGCACGTGCTTCATGGCCACCGAGTTCATGCAGTAGCGCAGGCCGGTGGGCGGCGGGCCATCTGGGAAGACGTGGCCCAGGTGGCCGTCGCACCGGCCGCAGCGCACCTCGGTGCGGACCATGCCGTGCGACTGGTCCTTGTATTCCGTCACCGAGTCCGGGGTGAGGGGCTGGGTGAAGGAGGGCCAGCCCGTGCCGGACTCGAACTTCGTGCCGGACTTGAACAGCGGGTTGCGGCAGCCGGCGCACACGTACGTGCCCGGCTCCTTGGTGCCGACGAAGCATCCGGACCAGGGGTACTCGGTGCCGTGCTTGCGCAGCACCTGGTACTCCTCGGGCGTGAGGCGCTTGCTCCACTCGGCATCGCTCAGGACCAGCTTGTCTGCCATGACGACTTGCTCCTTCCAGGGGCTCTCGACACCTGGAAGTTAGAAGCCCTCTGTGGCCTGAGCCAGCGTGTACTGTCCAAGAGCGTGGACGAGCGGACCTTCCAGGACCTGGGCTGCCGATTCGGCCCCATTTCTGGCTGCCCGGGCAGGTACGGGGTGAAGGTGCAGCTTACTGGCGGTTCCGCAACCAGGAGAAGAACTCGCTGTGACGCTTTTCGAGATCTCCTCCCATCACTGGATTCTGCAGAAGCCAGTCAAGATAGGCTGCTAAATCGCTCCGCATCTCGTCGGCCGAGCGACAGCCAGCGACCCACTCAACCATGAGTTGCTCTGCACGCTCCAGGCGAGCCTCCAGATCATTCGAACGCGCCGCGCCTGAAGACTCCTCCTGGCCAAGCACTGCAACAGGCTCAATCGTTTTCACGACAGGACCAGAGTCCAGCGAGGCGAAGGCTATCTGCTCACTGGGCCCCTTGATGCTGTACCGCACAACTCCGGTTGGAAGAGGCTCCACCCGATAAACGGTGAACTCAATCCCGCCGCCAACAGGAGGCCACCGGGTGGGTAGCAGTGGGCTGAGCTGTGCTCCAACCAACTTCGTTGCGAGGGCCGCTTGCGCCTGCGCTTTGAAAGACTCAGCAGGCAACGGAGCCGGACAGGCGCTCTTGCTTGGCGCCGTCACGGGGGGCGCAGAAGGTCGCTCTATTGGCCGGTCATCTTTCGAGCACTGGTCGGGGCATCCGGCCAGAACCACACCCAGAAGAAGTCCCGTTATTCCCCGCCGAGAAATCATATGTTCTTGATGAGCTTCTTTCTCTCTGCTTCCGGCTTGGTTTTATAACTAATCTGGTTGACACTATACGGGGCTTCATTCACAAAGGCAAGGAAGTCTGTGTCCTTTCCAGTCTTCTTGCGGTTCGCGTTGTTGAGGGCGGTGAGCAATTCTTTCGCGGTCGGTTTCATGACTTTGGGATCGAGATACGGATCCATGACATACCCTACGCGAGCAGTGTTCTTCTTGAGCGCTTCGCGCAGGTTCCACACCTGAATCTCCTCACCCTTTTTTACGCGCGTATTCTTGGCGTTGGTGGCGACGGTGGCGATGACTTCGTCAACGTCCAGGTCGAAGACCACGAAGGCGTGATCGATATTGGCATTGCCTGTATAGACAGCGTGAGAGACCTTCGCTCCAGGTGTCTTGATGATCGTGCCAAGCACCGAGAACGAAACCTGCGCGTGCTCACCGCAATGCCCAACACCATACTGCAAGATCAATGCTGCTTCCGGGTCGGTCGAGAGTGCGAAGTCTTTCTGGATTGATCGAAGGAAATTGACTGGGGACGCAAGCCACACCTGTTGGTGCAAAGTCCCAAACAAATCAGAAAGCAGTCGCTGATGCTTCTCGGTCGCGAAGCTCTCTCGGGCCTCCCCCCAATGGTTGGCCGTCACGATATAGCGGTCGATGCTGTTTCGCAGGCTCGTTGCAAGCTCCTTCGCCGTCATGGCTTTGTGGTCAGACACGAGTTTTGATCGGAACTTCTCACCACGGGTGAGATCCGTATTGTTCACGAGATAGATATATACATTGTTCCACCAGAGTTTGATGTGTGGCTGGCTGTAAGTGTCCTTTTTCCCGTGACGCGCCAGCATTGACCAGTCCATCGCAATGAGGTTGCGCATGTCCTTTCGCTGTGGGGTCAGCAGGAAGAAGAGCTTGACTTCCGGAGGGGTGCCCTTGAGACCAGGTTTTACTTCGCTCGAGAGCAGAGTGCAGGGGAGTTCTGTGAGCTTCAGGGTCTGCTCTTTGTACTTGATGCTGACCTTGCCGCCAGCCCTGGAGTGAGTAAAGGTCTTGAGGATAGTGTCTGAGTCTTTGGGGTATGCCAGATTATGTAGATCAGCGCTCTGAAGAGTCATCTGATCGAGCATGGCGTCAAAGAAGCTGCTGTACTTGATCTCCAGGTCGATAAGGCACTTTGTGCCGGGTCCAGATGCGATGAGCTTGTCGAACTCGGCCCCTGCCGTTGGATCACTTAGAAACGTATTCAGCGTATGGTCGAAGAGCTGGACGCCTGGGCTAACCTTGCGAGTCAGCATGACCGTCTCTTTGCCGGCATTGGCTCGGATCGTGAATCCCGTCACCAACTCGTTGGCGATGACGTAATGGTAGTCCTTGTATTTTCTTCCGACGGCATTGGCGATGAACGGTCCCTTCCATGCCAGAAAAACCGCAGCAGAGAACTTTCCAGGATAACCGGTACCCATCCTCGTACTCCTTGCGTCTCGGGGTGAGCGAACTGTGCACTTGCCGTTGAGAGGCGCGTTGCTGGCGAACTACTTGTCGTTGGAGTGCGCTTGATCAAACGGTTCCAGGAATGACCACGGATCTGATGGATCAGCAGGTTCCACCACGGTCATCTGTGTCTGAAGTGGCGTCATGGACTCTGCCTGGGGCGAGTCGGTGCTCAGTCCAGGCCCGCTCATGTGGGCCATCAGCTGGTGCTGGTGCCTATCGCGGGTGGGCTCGGCCTGCAGCGCAATGACTCTTCCTTCTCGGAAAGCGTTCGCGATGCGCTCTTGGATTTGGTGGTTCCGCTTGTTCGTTCCAGCGGTCGGCCTCCCCTGCTGCGGAGCTCCTCCGAGTGCTTCATCAATCTCCTGCAAGATCAGGGGTCGTGTGCTCAGCCATCTTGCAAGTTGTTGGAGGACGGCTTCGGGAGGGACGTGGCGTCTTATGTCCTTCGCAGCTTCGTCAGACGGCCAGACGATGAGATAGGAAGAGGTCTTGCCAGGCAGTATCCATCGTTTGGTGGAGGAGTTGGGCATGTCAGCGTGTAAGGATGAGCAGGCCCGCTCCTTCGAGGGGCCCGACAAGCTTGTCCCGCACCACATGGAGAGCTTGTATGTGTTGAACGGCAAGGTACCTGGGGGGCAGAAGCACCGCTGTACTGCTTAGGTGGCACGCCCCCTCCAGCGCGGGACACAGAGCGCCAGCGTGGCGCGCTGGCGCGACCCTTGGGCTCCAGGGGAAGAGTTCCCACGTGAGCGGACCGATGTGGCGCGATGGCGAGATGAAGTAAGCCAATAGGGGCCTCCTGCGCAGAAGGTAGGGATGACACACTTCGTTGGAGGCTGATAAGTGCAAACTTAACGCTTCGCGAAGGAGGACCCATGCACGCCGTCACCCACAACGCGCTCAGCCTGCTCATCGTGCAATTGGTGGTCATCATCGGCCTGTCGCGGCTCATCGGACGGGGCGCCAAGTGGATGGGCCAGCCGCTGGTCATCGCCGAGGTGGTGGCCGGCATCCTGCTGGGCCCCTCGTTGCTGGGGTGGCTGGCGCCGGACACGATGAACACGCTCTTTCCGGCCACCAGCATGCCGGTGCTGAAGATGCTGAGCCAGGTGGGGCTCATCCTCTTCATGTTCCTCATCGGGCTGGAGCTGGACCCACGGGTGCTCAAGGGCCGGGGGCACTCCTCGGTCCTCATCAGCCACACCAGCATCATCGTGCCCTTTGCCCTGGGCGCTGGCGCGGCGTTCTGGCTCTACCCGCGGCTGAGCGAGTCCTCGGTGCCCTTCTCCTCGTTCCTGCTCTTCATGGGCGTGGCGATGAGCATCACCGCCTTCCCGGTGCTGGCGCGCATCCTCAGCGAGCGCGGTCTGCTGCGCTCCAGGGTGGGGATGATCACCCTCACCTGCGCGGCCGTGGATGATGTGACGGCGTGGTGCCTGTTGGCTTTCATCGTCTCGATCGTGCGCGCCACGGACCTGACGCACGCGGGGTACACCACGCTCTTCACCCTGCTCTACATCGGCTTCATGGTGGGCGTGCTGCGGCCCTTCCTCAAGCGGCTGGGAGCGCGCGTCGCGGATCGCCAGGGGCTCAGCCAGAACGTGGTGGCCCTCACGCTGATCCTGTTGCTGGCTTCGGCTTGGACCACCGAGCTCATCGGCATCCATGCCCTCTTCGGCGCCTTCCTCTTCGGCGCCATCATCCCCAAGGAGGGCGGGCTGGCCGAGTCGCTCGCCGAGAAGCTGGAGGACGTGGCGGTGGTCCTGCTGTTGCCGCTCTTCTTCGCCTACAGCGGTCTGCGCACCCAGATCGGTCTGCTGAGCGGGGCAGCGGACTGGGCCATGTGCGGCCTCATCATCGTGCTGGCCTGCGTGGGGAAGTTCGGTGGCAGCACGCTGGCCGCCCGGTTCACCGGCATGCGCTGGCGCGAGGCGAGCGCCCTGGGCCTCTTGATGAACACCCGGGGCCTGATGGAGCTCATCGTCCTCAACCTCGGCCTGGACCTGGGCGTCATCTCTCCCAAGCTCTTCACCATGATGGTCATCATGGCCCTGGTGACGACATTCATCACCACGCCGCTGCTGCGGTGGATCTACCCCCCGGCCGAGCAGGCCCGGGACAATGTGCCACTGGCCCCTCCCGTGGCCGCACCGGTGGCGGCTCAGGCCCCCTTCACCGTGTTGATGTGCGTGTCGCATGGGCAGGTCGGCACCGGCATGGCGACACTGGGACGCGCCCTGGCCAGCGTTCCCTCCGAGCCCGCGCAGCTCTACGCCCTGCATCTGGTGCCACCCACCGAACGGGCCTCGTTCCACTTGCGGCGCGAGCACGAGACGAGCAGAGGAGACGCCCTGGAACCCCTGCTGGACCGGGCAGGCACGCTGGGCCTGGAGGTACGCCCGCTCTCGTTCGTCTCCGCCGAGCCGGGACTGGACATCTGCCGCACCGCCGAGGCCAAGCAGGCCAACCTCATTCTGCTCGGGTGGCACAAGCCGCTGTTCAGCCGGACCATGCTGGGCGGCACGGTGCATGAGGTGATGGAGGAGGCCAGCGCCGATGTGGCCGTGCTGGTGGACCGGGGCCTGAAAGAAGTCCGCCGGGTGCTGGTGCCTTTCATCGGCAGCTCCCATGACCGGGCGGCACTGTCCCTGGCCAGGCGCCTGCTGCGCTCGGTGAGCGCGGAGATCACCGTCCTGCATGTGACCGCGCCGGAGCGTGAGCATGGCCAGGTGAAGACGCGGACCGTGGTGGAGTCGCTCTTCCCGGAGGAGTCGGGGCGGGTGAACTTCAAGGTGGTGGCGCACGACTCGCCCGAGGATGCGGCGCTGGAGGAGGCGCGGCGCGGGTATGATCTCGTGGTGGTGGGCGTGGGCTCGGAGTGGGGCTTGGAGGATGGCTTCTTCGGGCTGCACCGCGAGCGCCTCATCGGGGATGCTCCCACCTCGATGCTGGTGGTCCGCCACCCGCGTCAGGCCTCGGCCCCGGCTTCCGAGGGAGAGCCCGATGAGACCCCAGCGCTCCCCGCCAACGGCACCGCCTGAGCCGCCCGTATCCGCAACCCGAACGAACCGGAACTGAGGCGACGACGCCATGCACATGGGAGCCACCCTTCGATTGCTCCGCGTGGATGCGGGGCTGAGCCTGAGAGACCTGGCTCGCCGGATCGGCGTGTCCAGCGCGTACCTCAGCCGCGTGGAGAACGGCCTGGACGCCGTTCCCACCCCGGAGCGGCTCTCCGCCATCGCCCGGGAGCTGGACGTGCCCCCGGCGCTGCTCATGGACGTGGCGCAGCGGGTGAGCCCGTTCGTGGCCCAGTACCTGGAGCAGGTGCCTGGGGCCGGCATGCTCTTCCTGGAGATGGCCCGCCGGGGCCTCTCGGGCCAGCAGCTGGCCCGGGTGCGCGAGTTCCTCGACGCGGAGTTTCCCGTAAAGGCCCCCGGACACGAGGCTCCCGTGCCCGCGCTGGCGCCCCTGCTGGCCCCGGAGCGGATGGTGCTGCGGCTCACCTGCACCACGCTGGAGGACGCGCTGGATGTGGCCGCAGGCCGGCTCGCGGTGGCCTGCCCGGGCGTGACGGCTCCCCGGCTGGTGGCGGAGATGAAGCGGCGCGAGGACGAGGCTTCCAGCATGGTGGGAGGGGGGGTGGCGGTGCCCCATGCCTTCGTCGAGAACACCGCGCCCGTCGCCGCGGTGGTGACCCTGGCCAAGCCGCTCCAGGCCGAGACGCCGGACCGGCTGCCCCTGCGGCTTCTGGTGGCGATCGTCGGAGGGGGGCGGGGGCGCGCGCACCTGGTAAGGCTGGCCCATGTGGTACGGCTGTCCAGCCATGGGCTGGCGGAGCGGCTCGCCGACGTGGAGCAACCGCAGCAGTTGCTGGCCCTGCTCACGGAGCTGGAAGCCCTGCGATGAAGAAGCGAAAGCCAACCGGCCGTAAGGGGCCCTCCGCCCCCGGGGAGGGGCTTGGGTCCGTGACGACGCATACGGTGCGCGTCTGGCAGGTCGCCCCGATGCGCGCCGAGTGGACCGCCGTGCTGCCCGTCCGGGCCGGCCGTGAGGAGGCGGCCCGGCGGCTGGTGAGCGAGGCGCTGGAGCGGAATCCGGACATGGGAGGCGGGCCACCGCGCAATGCGGTCGGGCTGCTCGAGCCGAAGGCTGGCCGCCGTGGCATGCGCTTCAACCCGGCCGAGCGCGCCTCATGGCCGCCCGCGGGGCTCTACCTCGAGTTCATGCCGGCCGGGGCCGACATGGTGTACGCGCAGTACGACCTGGCCCAGCACATCCTCGAACGTGCCGCGCCGCTGCTCGAGGATGCGCGCTGGTACACCATCCTGACGCAGTGCGAGGACCTCCTCGATTGCTGGGAACTCACCGGGGGCCGGCTGCTCTACGAGCGGCACCACACCGAGGAGGATCGAGCCCGGGCGCTGCTGCAACAGCTGGAGCCCTCGCTCCGAGGCCGTCTGGGCTGATTCGCCGCTGGGGAGGCTGGCGGGCGTCGCGGGTGATCAGCGGTAGAATCGCCAGACCCATGTCCTGCGAGGGCGAGTCGCTTCCATGAATGCGCTGGCACGCCGTGTGTTGCCCTGGTTGGTGGTGGTGGCACCGTTTCTCATCGGTTGGCTCATCATCACCACGCACCGGTTGCCCGCACACCTCGCCTCCTCCGTGGTGGACCTCACGGGCGCCTGGAAGGTGCACGCTGGAGATGATGCGCGCTGGGCGGCACCGGGGTACGACGACTCCGGCTGGAGTGAGCTTCAGCTTCCCGGCGGTTACTCCGGCCAGGGGCAGACCGGGAGCATGGCCTGGGTCCGCAAGCGCTTCGAGCTCCCCACCGCGTTGGAGGGCCGGCCGCTGCTCTTCATGCTGGGGGCGGTGCGTAACGGCCACGCTACCGTCTTCATGAACGGCAACGAGGTGGGGCAGACGGAAGACGTGCCGCGAGGCCTCAAGGGAGAGCTGGACGGGCTGGACGCTTGGAAGGTGGACAGCCGCGACCTGCGCCCGGGGGGCAACGTGCTGGCCATCCGGTTCCAGTGGGGAGTGCCTGGGGATGATGGGGTGGCCGACGCACGCATCTACCTGGGCGCGCTCGAGGAGCTGACGCCCTACTACGTGCAGGCGAGCGACACGCGCCGGTTCCTTCAGTCCGGAGCGTTCGTCCTCTTTGGCTTCATGCTGGTGCTGCTGGGCACCTTCATGCTGCAGGACGCGGAACCGGGCCGACGCGCGTTACAACGCGCCACGTTCCTGCTCGTCGCCGCATCAGCCCTCTACCTGGAGGTGCAGATGGGCAACATCCTGCCGCTGAGGCAGGGGTCGCCCGCCACGTTCACGATGCTCGTCGCCGTGGTTCCCGTCATCATCTGGGCCGCCTTGGAGTTCTGTGAGCAGTACTGCCTGGAGCGTGTCACGCGCCTGCGGAAAGCCCACCGCGTCATCTGCGCGGCGGCCTGCTGCGCCATGGCCGGAGCCTACGCCGTGGGCCAGGTGAGCTGGACCGTGGTGAGCTACCAGGTGTTCGCCGTCTACAGCTTCGGAGCCTTCGTCTACATGGTGGTGCTCACCACGGCGAACCTGGCACGCCGCAGGCGCTCGTCGGATCTCGTCATCATGGGCGCCATGTTCTGCGGCCTGGCCGCGGGCATTCTGGACCTGCTCACGGACCTCTATGTGGCCCACTTTCCCCGGCTCTCCCCCGTGGCCATCTCCAACCTGGGGCTGGGCGCGGGGGTGATCCTCATCGCGGACTTCATCAAGCTCAGCTACGTGAACAAGTCCCTCTCGGCCAGCCTGCGGCGCACCAATGAGGAGCTCGCGGTGGCGCTCTCCCGGGCCGAGGAGGTGGCCCGGATCAAGAGCGAGCTGCTGGCGAACGTGTCCCACGAGCTGCGCACGCCGCTCAACTCGATCATCAACCTTCCGCGGGCCCTGCTGCCGGGCTTCGTGGAGCAGGCGGGCGCGCGCTGTCAAGCATGCAACTCGGCGTTCGAGCTGGAGGCCGGCGAGTCCGTCGGTGCGAGCACGGCGTGCCCGTCTTGCGGTACGATGGGCACGCTCGAAACGGCCCGGTGGTGCCGCTTCGAAGGGGAGCTCGCGGAAGTTCCGCGGCACCTGCGGAGCATCTCCCGGAATGGGGAACAGCTCATGAGGCTGATCAACGACGTGCTCGACTTCAGCCATCTCGAGTCGGGCAAGCTGTCGTTGCGCCTCGAGACGGCCAATGTCTCCCACCTGTGGGAGGAGCTGCGCGAGGCGATGCATCCCCTGGCCAGCGCACAGTCCATCTCCCTGCGGTTCGAGCCCGTGAATCCGGCGCTCACCCTGCGGGTGGACGTCATCAAGTTCAGCCAGATCTTCATCAACCTGGTGGGCAACGCCCTCAAGTTCTCTCCGGCGGGGAGCACCGTGGAGCTGTCCGCGGTGGAGGAAGGTGAGGCGGTGGTGTTCCGTGTGCGTGATCAGGGGATCGGCATCGCACCCGAGCATCACCAGCTCATCTTCGAGAGCTTCCGCCAGGTGGAGGGCGGCCACACCCGGAGGTTCGGAGGCTCGGGACTGGGCCTGTCGATCACCCGTAAGCTGGTCGAGCTTCACCAGGGCACCATCCGGGTGGAGAGCACGCTGGGACAGGGTGCTTGCTTTTCCGTGCGCCTGCCACGGGCGGGCACCACGGAGGGTGCGAGGGCCGCATGAAGAAGATCGAAGCTCCTTCCGCTGCCTCACTCACTCCGCCGGCGCGCCCCCTGCCCTGGGTGCTGTACGTGGAGGACGAGGAGGACAATTGGATTGTCACCGAGCTTCAGCTCCGCCGGCGCTTCCAGCTCACCTGGGCGAGAGATGACCGGGCTGCCTGCGAGCAGCTCCGCCAGGCCCCACGGCCTCCCCATGCCATTCTGATGGACATTCAGCTGCGCGGTGCCGCCCTGGACGGCATTCAGCTCACGCGGGCCCTGCGGGGCACGGCCGTCGCTCCGGACGTTCCCGAATATGCCCGGGGGCTTCCCCCGTTCCGCGCGCCCATCATCTTCGTGACGGCCTACGGGGCCCGGTACTCCGAGCAGGAGTTGCTGGCCGCGGGCGGCAGCGCCGTCATCAACAAGCCCGTGGACTTCGTCGCGCTCTCCCTGGCGCTCACCAGCGATCACCTCCAGCGCATTCAAGCCATCCTCAAGCAGGTACCTACTCCTTAGAGAATGCGAGCGACACCCCCCAAGCCAGAGCGCACGGGCTGCCTGGAAGCCATGGTGGAAGCCGCGCCGGCCCTGATCATCGGGCTGGCGGAGGACGGGACCGTGCTGCAGTGGAACCACGCGGCCGGGAAGATCCTTGGCTGGTTCGCCGCCGAGGTGATGGGAGGCGTGCTCCCGGAGGCGCTGTGGGGGCCCGGCAAGCAGCTGACTCTGGCCCATGCCCAGGCATTGCGCGGTCACGAGTGGAAGGGTGTGGAGCTGGAGCTGGAGCGGAGGGATGGGGCCACCGCCGTGCTGTCCCTGTCGGCCACGTCCGTACCGGGGCAGGCGGATGGCACCTGGGGCGTCGTCTTCATCGCCCAGGACATCACCTCTCACCAGAGCACGCTCGACACCCTGTTGCTGCAGGTGGATCAGCTGCTTCAGACGCACCAGACGACCCTGAGCCTGCTGCAGCGCTCGGAGCGGAACTTCCGCAGCCTGATCGAGCAGTCTCCAGACGCGGTCTTCATCCGCCAGGATGGGCGCATCGCCTACGTCAACCCGGCGGGGCTGCGGCTGCTGGGCCATACCGAGCCGGCGGCACTGCTCGGCACCGACTGGCTGGCGGTGCTTCCTCCGGAGAGCCAGAGAGCCGGGGAGTCGCGGCCATCGGCGCCCCGGGAGCAGCGGCTCTTGCGAAGGGATGGCCGTGGGGTGGCGGCGGAGCTCACCGAGCTGGAGCTCGAGTTCGACGGCCGCCTGTCGACGGTGGTGCTGGCGCGGGACATCACCGAGCGCAAGGAGCTGCAGGCCCGCCTGCTGCTCACGGATCGGCTGGCCTCGGTGGGCACCCTGGCCATGGGCGTGGCGCATGAGATCAACAACCCCATGGCCTACGTGACAGCGAACCTGAGCTGGCTGTCGAGCCACCTGAAGCAGCTGACCAGCGGACCGGAGGGTGGGAACACCGAAGGCGTCGAGCTGAGCGAGCTGGAGCAGGTGGCGGCGGAGGCGCTGGAGGGAGCGCGGCGGGTCAACAAGATCGTCAAGGAGATGAAGGTCTTCGCCCGGGGAGACGACGAGCGCCTGGTGCCGGTGGACGTACGCACGGTGGTGAAGAGCTCGCTGAACATCGCGGTCCATGAGCTGAAGCGCCGCGCCCAGGTGGTGCTGGAGCTGGAGGAGGTTCCCCGGGTGCTG
>DASVVJ010001230.1:0-8955 GCA_036389955.1 Myxococcaceae bacterium | reverse complement strand
GCGCCCAGCTGTATGACCCGGCCACCAACACCTGGACCTCCACCAGCTCGATGGCTCAAAGCCGGTATGCCCCCACTGCCACGCTGCTGCACTCGGGCAAAGTGCTCGTCACGGGCGGATTCGGCAACGGCAGCTCCCTGAACACGGCCGAGCTGTATGACCCGGCCACCGGCACCTGGACCGCGACCGGCTCGCTCACTCAAGAACGCAACGAACACACCGCGACGCTGCTGGCCTCGGGCAAGGTGCTCGTCGTGGGTGGAAGTGGATGGACGACCCTGAACACCGCCGAGCTGTATGACCCGGCCACGGGCACCTGGTCTTCCGCCGGTACCATCGCCGAGGCCCGCTTCGATCACACCGCGACGCTGCTGCACTCGGGCCAGGTGCTCATCACCGGTGGGTACAGCCACGACGGTGCCCGCGCCAAGGCCGAGCTGTATAACCCGAACACCAACACCTGGACTCCCGCTGGCTCGCTCACTCAGAGCCGCCACGGGCACACGGCGACGCTGCTGCCCTCGGGCAAGGTGATCGTCGTGGGCGGGTCCAGCTACAGCGACTACAAGACCAGCGTCGAGGTGTATGACCCGGCCACCGGCTCCTGGACGCCGGGCGCCCCGCTCAACCGGGGCCTCTTCGACCACGCGGCGGCACTGCTGCCTTCGGGCAAGGTGCTCGTGGCGGGCGGGTTTGACGGCAACTCCGCGGTGAACTGCGAGCTGTATGACCCGGCCACCGGCTCCTGGACGGTCACCGCCTCGCTGCCTCAAGGCCCCTACAAGGAAACGGCGACGGTGCTGCCCTCGGGCAAGGTGCTCGTCATCGGCGGCACCACCATCAACCCCCTGGTGTACGACGACACAGGCGCCCACCCCACGTGGCGGCCTGAAGTCGCCAGCGTCTCTCCGGACACTTCGCTGACCACGGGCAGCTTCTTCACCGTGAACGGCTCGCGCTTCCGTGGCCTCTCGGAGGGCAGCAGTGGCGCCAGCCAGTCCTCCCCGACAGACTTTCCCGTGCTGACGCTGCTGGACCTCGAGCGCGGCCGGCTGACGGCAGTGGCCACACAGGACTTCTCGAGCACGCACGTCACCGCCAGGGTGCCCTGGGTTCAGCCAGGGCATTACCTGCTGTCCGTCACCGTCAATGGCCTGACGGCCGGCACGACGCTCAGCATCATCCAGGGGCCGGATACCGAGCCGCCCACCGCCACGCTCATCTCGCCCGCAAACGGCGTGACGCTGCAGGGCATCGTGACGCTCCTGGCGGCGGC
Organism: Myxococcaceae bacterium; assembly: GCA_036389955.1. Taxonomy (GTDB): domain Bacteria; phylum Myxococcota; class Myxococcia; order Myxococcales; family Myxococcaceae; genus DATHBR01. The sequence continues at coordinate 7,679 of DASVVJ010001230.1, read as the reverse complement.
GTCCGACAACATCTCCGTCGCCCGCGTCGAGTTCTACGACGGGGCCACGCTGCTGGGCACCGACACCGCCGCGCCCTACAGCTTCTCGTGGAACACGAGGACCGGGGCCAATGGCGCGCACCTGCTCAGCGTGAAGGCCTATGACGGGGCGGGGCTGTCCTTCACCTCGCCCAGTGTGAGCGTCACGTTGAACAACGATCTGACCGCGCCCACCGTGGCCCTCACCGCTCCCACGGCGGGCGCCACCGTGGCAGACGTCGTCGCCTGCACCGCGACGGCGGCGGACAACGTGGGCGTCACCCGCGTCGAGTTCTACGAGGGAGGGGCGCCTCTATGCACCGACACCTCCGCGCCCTACGCCTGCAACTGGAGCACGCGCAGCGGCCCCAATGGGAACCGGACCCTCACCGCCAAGGCGTATGACGCCGCGGGCAACTTCAGCACGGCCGAGGTGACGGTGAGAGCCGACAACGACTTCACCCAGCCCACCGTGGCGCTCACCGCCCCGGCCGAGGGCGACACGCTCACCGGCACGGTCCTCCTCTCGGCCAACGCCAGCGATGACCGGGCCATCACCCGGGTGGACTTCTACGTGGGCACCACCCTGCTGGGCACCGACACCACGGAGCCCTACTCCCTCAGCTACAACACCCGCAGCCTGCCCAATGGCGCCAAGGTCCTCACCGCCAGGGCCTATGACCCCCTGGGCAATGTGGGCACCTCCGCTCCGGTAAACGTCACCTTCACCAACGACCTCACTGCGCCCTCCGCCACGCTCACCGGGCTTGCATCCGGCGCGACGCTGAAGGGCACCTTGACGCTCTCGGCGAATGCGTCCGACAACGTCGGTGTCACCCGCGTTGAGTTCTACGACGGGGCCACGCTGCTGGGCACCGACACCGTTGCCCCCTACAGCCTCTTCTGGGACACGAGGACCGTGGCCAATGGCTCTCACGTGCTCAGTGTGAAGGCCTACGACGCCGTGGAGCAGGTGGGCACCTCGCCCAACCTGAGCGTCACGGTGAACAATGACCAGATTGCGCCCACCGTGGCCTTCTCCGCTCCGGCGGCGGGCGCCACCGTGGCAGGCACCGTCACCGCCACCGCGGCGGCGACGGACAACCAGGGGGTCACCCGCGTCGAGTTCTACGAGGGCACCACGTTCCTGGGCGCCGACACCTCCTCGCCGTACACCTGGAGCTGGAACACGCGCACCGGCTCCAACGGCAGCCGCACCCTCACCGCCAGGGCGTATGACGCCTCGGAGAACTTCGCCAGCGCCGAGGTGACGGTGACGGCCGACAACGACTTCACCCTGCCCACGGTGACCCTCACCGCGCCGGCCGAAGGTGTCACGGTGAGCGGCACCCTCTCTTTCGCGGCGACGGCCAGTGACGACCGGGCCTTGACCAAGGTGGCCTTCTTCGTCGGCAACACCCAGGTGGGCGTGGACACCGCGCCGTCCTACACCTTCAGCTACAACACCCGGAACCTGCCCAACGGCGCCCATGTCCTCACCGCCAGGGCCTATGACGCCGCGGGCAACGTGGGCACCTCCGCTCCGGTGAACGTCACCTTCGAGAATGATTACACCCCGCCCGCGGTGGCCATCACCGCGCCGGCCGAGGGCAACACGCTCACCGGCACCGTCGTCCTCACGGCGGCCGCCAGTGACGACCGGGCCATGGGCAGGGTGGCCTTCTTCGTCGGCACCACCCAGGTGGGCACCGACAGCACGGCGCCCTACTCCGTCAGCTACAACACCCGGAGCCTGCCCAACGGAGCCAAGGTCCTCTCGGCCAAGGCGTATGACGCCGCGGGCAACATGAGCACCTCTGCTTCGGTGAACGTCACCTTCGACAATGAGTTCATCCCGCCCACGGTGGCGCTCACCGCGCCGGCCGAGGGCGACACGCTCACCGGCACCGTCGTCCTCACGGCGACCGCCAGTGACGAGGCGGGGATCTCCAAGGTGGTCTTCTTCGTGGGCCCCACACAGATTGGCACCGACACCACGGAGCCCTTCGCCTTGAGCTACAACACCCGGGGCCTGACCAATGGCGCCAAGGTCCTCACCGCCAAGGCCTATGACAGCCTGGGCAACGTGGGTACCTCCGCTCCGGTGAACGTCACGGTCTCCAACGACCTCACCGTGCCGACGACGTCCATTACTTCGCCGGCCAGCGGCGCCATTGTCTCCGGCGTGGTGCAGATCGACGCCATCGCGAGCGACGACCAGGGCACCATCACCAAGGTGGACTTCTACCAGGGCTCCGTGTTGCTGGGCACCGACACCACCGCGCCCTACTCCTGGTCCTGGGATACCACCAGGGCCTCCACTGGCAACCAAGCGCTGAAGTCACGGGCGTGGGATGCGGCAGGCAACTCGGCCTACAGTACGGCGGTCACCGTGAGCGTGACACGCTAGCAACGAAGGGAGGAGTCACGGCCATGGTCTTCCGAGTTCCCCGGTCATCCCCGGGGCGCTGGCTCTGTCTATGGCCGTGCCTGCTGACGTTGGCGTGCGCGAGCATGCCAACGTCCGAGCGGCCCCCCACCCTCGAGGAGAGCTGCAACGGCGGGAGCGCCTCGGACTGCGAGGCCTTGGGGCATCAGCTCAAGGGGCAGTTCCGGGAGGCCGCCGCGGACCAGGCCTTTGGCGTGGCGTGCGAACAGGGCTCCCTCTCGGCCTGCCTGGCGCAGGGAAGACTTCGCATGGAGCGGGGGGACCTGGAGGGCGCGGAGCCGCCCCTGCGCAGGTCCTACGACGCGGACCAGGAGGAGGGAGCGCTGGCGCTCGCGGACCTCTACGAGGCGCGGGGAGATGGCGCGGGCGCCTCGCGGCTGCGCTGGGAGGCACTGGCCATCGACAAGTCGACGGTGGAGTTCGCCTTCGGCTTCCGCATTCCCTGGGAGGGCGGCACGGGCGGCGCGGTGGATGTCAACGTGCAGCCCATGGGCCTGGAGGCGCGGCGGCTGGTGCTGGGCCTCAACCTGTCATTCCCCCACCGGCCGACGCTGAACGCCACCGTGGGCTACCAGCACTTCGTGAGCACCTGGGCGGCACCCTACGCTCGCGCGCTCGTGGGCTCTCACCTGGGCGAGGGGCGCGCCCGCCTCAACCTCGGAGCCGAAGTGGGCGCGAAGCTCTTCGCGGGTCCCGTTGGCCACGTGGGCGTTGCCCTGGGAGGCACGCACGATGGCTCCATGTACACGGTGCTCGAGGTGGGACTGGACTGGGTGCTGATGCTCTACGTGCTCGCGCACCTGAGGTGAGCGGGGCGCTCACTTGTCGTCGATGGTCAGCTCGGCGATCTTGTGCGGCTTGTCGCTGACCGCATCCATGATCTTCCCGAAGATGAACGCGCCCACGGCGGCGGCGCCTCCGATGAGCAGGCCGGCCGGGCCACCCAGCGCCGCGGCGCCGATGCCGGCCACGGCGGCCCCGACGTTCACCGCTCCCTTGGCAATCTGAGCGCCATCCTTGTTCTGCTTGCCCTCGGCGATGTCCATCGAGCCCGAGATGATGCCGAACACTCCGCCCGCCACTCCCGCGCCGAACGCCAGCTTGCCGCTGGGAATGTTGGTCTTGATCCGGTCCACGATGGACAGGTTCTTCAGGTTCGGCCCCTTGATGTCCTTGATGGCCTGACGGAACTGCGCGTAGGACTCCGTCATGACGGCCGCGCCGCCGAACATGTCCATGACGCCCTTGGCCTGAGCGAACTGGTTGCCCTGGCGCACGCCCTGGGCCAGGCTCAAGGCGCCCGCCACCACGCCTCCCACGCCTCCGGCGCCCAGCAGTCCGGGACCGGCGTACTTCTTGAGGTACTCGGCGCCCTTCGGGCCCAGCAGCTTGGACCCGCCCTGCATCACCGCGCCGTTCGCGGGCTGCGTGCCGTTGGCCCTGTGGTCCTTCACTCCCTTGAGGAGCTCGAGGCTCTTGGCGCCCCCGTTGGCCAGGGCCGAGCCCACCCGCTCGGCGTTGGTCGCGGCCGCCGTCGCCATCAGCTCCTTCTCCACCTCGCCCAGCTTCTCCGGATCGCTCACGTCCCGGTAGTCCTGGCCCGGCGACTTGATGCGCATCTTCTCGCCGTTCTCGCCCACCTCGTGGATGGCCTCGCGCCCCTTGGCGTCCACCACCTTGCCGGAGGCGCTGAGCAGCTGCTGGCCCGCGTTGGACAGCAGCCACTTCTCCTTGAGCTCGGTGCTCTCGCTCTTGCCGTCCTTGGTGCGCTTGCCCGACAGCTTCTGCTCCGTCTCCAGGCCGCGGTCGGTCTCCTTCGTCGAGGCCTCCAGGTGCTGCTCCACCTCGGCGCCGTCTGGCTCGGTGATCTTCGAGTCCATCTTCGCCAGTGAGCCGTACTTCGGGTCGTAGACCTTGGTCGTCTCGCCCTTCACGTCGTACAGCTTGGAGGCATCCTTCTCACCGGAGTTGGGGTTGAAGGCCTTGCCCTCGAACGTCTCCTTCACCTCGTTGCCCTTGCGCGTCCTGGTGGTGGAGACGGAGGCCTCCGGGTAGCCCTCCACGAAGGTCTGGTTCTTCAGCGTGTTCTCATCGGCCTGCAGGTCCACCGTCCAGCGCTTGGGCGGGCACGTCTTGCTCGTCTCGTTGGCGTCCCACTTCTCGCCGCCGCCCTTCTTGTAGTTGTCGCGCACCTTCTCGAGGTCCTTCACGGTGTGGGGGCCGTTGCCCGCCAGCTTCGTGTGGCCGTCCAGGATGCGGTCCACGTAGGAGGTGGCCGTGACGTTGTCCTGGGAGAAGTTGTGCACCTTGCTGAAGGTGGGCGGCTCCTGCTTCCCATCCTTGCCCGGAGGAGGAATGGAGTAGGACTTGGTCGTGCTCCGGTCGACCTCCTTCTTGAAGTCGAAGGGGCCGTGCAGCTTCTTGTCGATCCACTCCTTGCGCTTCTTGTCCGGCTGCTGCTCGAAAATCGTGTTGCTGCCGGACACCCCGCCGTCCTTCATCCGCATCGAGTCGTGGATGAGCTTGTCGCCGTCCTTGCGGACCTCCTCCGAGGAGTAGGAGATGTTGGCGTCGCGGGTGTCCTTGAGCTCGGCCAGGGACTTCATGGAGCCGGCCTCGTTCTTGTCGCTCTTCCACGAGGCGTTCTCCACCTTGGAGCCGCCGTCCTTGGTGAGCTCCACCCGGTCCCGCGTGTTGACGCCGTCCTTGAAGGAGGCCGAGTTCACCGTGAGCTCGCCGTCCTTGCCCCGGGTGGCGACCGTGAGTTCGCTCAGGTTGCCCTTGTCGTCCTTGCGGCGCAGCTCCACCTGGTCGTTGCCCACCTTCTTGACCTCCATGCCGTTGGGCACCATCTGCTTGCCGTCGGCCATGGCGAACAGGTCGTCCACCTCCTTCTTCGTCTCCTTCTTCAGCGACTCCTGGTTCTTCTCGACGTCCTCCCGCATCGTCTTCACCGTCTTGAGCTTCACTTCCTGCTTGGCGGCGTCCTCGCCCGTGAGGCCCTGCTTCGCGGCCGGGGCCTCCTTGGCCGCCACGGCGTTCTTCTGGGTGACCTTGGGACCCTCGAAGCTGTCGGCCTTCTGCGCGTCGCCGGTTTTGACGGCGGGCTTCGACTCCGGCTTCGCCTCCGCCTTCTTCTCTGCTTGGGGAGGCGGCTGGTGGGTGACGGGAATCGACGGCCGGTTCGGGCTGATGGTGGTCATGGCGTCCTCGGGGCAGTGAGGGTGGGAACGGATGGGGACAGAGCATCCGGTGTGCCAACCGCTCCTACCTGCCGGGGAAACCTGTTCTCGGACCTTTAGCGCCGTGGGGCCGCGGGGGCGCTGGTAACTGGAGTTACCAGGCGGAAACTCCAGCTACCTACGGGATGGTGAAGCGCCACGTCTGCGGCGCGTCCTTCGGGTCCACTTCGTAGGAGTGCACGTTCTTCGTCGTGCCCTTCTCGTTGCGCTGCGCGAGCTTGAAGTCGCCGATGCCATTGCGAACGCGGAAGCGGAACTCGTAGGTACCGGGCTCGGTAGGCAGCGGGGGCGAGGCCATCTTCGCCACCGTGAGGTTGCTGAAGTCCGGCAGGGGCTCGCCCCCCGTCCGCTGGACATAGCCGATGGCGCGCAGGAAGGGAGAACCACCGGTGAGCACCAGGTACTGAGTCTCGGCCGGTGGGCCCGCGGGACGGGTGGGCTCAGCCGGTGGGCGGGCCTGCTCGGTGGAGGCTTCCGGTTCGGCCCTCCGGGCGGCCGCCTTCCCGCGCTTGGGCGCCGGGGCGGGCTCGGTGGACGACGCGCTTTCGGCTGGAGCGGGCTCGCTGGCCGGGGGAGTGGTGCTGGGCGGGTCCACCACCGCGCGGCCCATGGGGGCCGAAGCGTCGGCGAGGGCGTCCTCCGTTGGGGGAAGGGCTTGCACGGCCTTCATGCGCTTCCCCTTCGTGCTGGCGGCGGGCGTGGCTGGCTCGGCGGGCACCTTCTCCGGGGGCTCGGGAGTGTCGGAGCGCTGGCCTGCGGCGGCATTCACGGCCTCCGCGAGCTTCTCGCCCCGGGGCGCGGCGGGCGGCATGGGCGAGGGCTTTGCCTCCAGGGTGTCTGGCGAGGCGGGCGGCTTCGTCCCGCGCGCGCCCTTCCCGGGAGCAGTGCCTGCCGCCGCACTCACCGCCCGGGCGAGCTTCTCACCCCGGGGCGAGGAGGATTTCGGCCCGAGCGCTTCCTTCTTCGCCGGGGCGGCTCGCTTCGCGGCGGGCGCCTTTGTCACGAGAGCCTTCGCGGCGGGTGCCTTCGCGGCAGGTGCCTTCGCGGCCGCCTGCTTCTTGCCGGGGACGGCCTTCTTCACGGCCGCCAGCACCTTCTTGGCGACCGCGGGCACCTTCTTCGCGATGGCGGTGGCTTTCTTCGCCGCGGGAGCCTTCTTTGCCGCGACTTTGCCGCGGGGGGCAGCACGGGGAGTGGGACGCCGCTGGGCCAAGGGGTTCCTCCTCAGGGTTCAGGTGAGAAGGGCTAGTGCACCAGATCGTGCACCGCAAGTCTGCTTTGCCGCAGCGTCTTACAGGGGACTGTGGGGTGTTCAGCCGTGATCGGGCGAGCGCCACCCACGTGGGGGCTCACCCCAGCCCCTTCCCGCCACGGGCGACAGCCAGGGAGTGGAGAACGCGGGCCACGTCCTCGCCGATCGACAGCAGCAGCTGGTCCCTCAGCTCTGTCACCCGATGCGGCTGCTCGGTGAAGATCCGCCGCTCTTCCTGCATCCGGGCCGTGTACCGCGCGAGCACGCGATGGAAGTTCTCGTCCATGGTCACCACACACGTCAGGGGTATTTGTTGCCCGGCAGAGGGCTGGGCGCGGTCGCAACAGCCAGCGGACGCTTGGGCTTGCGCAGGGCCACGCGGGTTCCCTTGTACCAGGGGATCGTCGTCTTCGCGTCCGTGTAGCCGGTCGTCAGGGCGTTGGCGCTCCCGCGCGGGTGGTACTGAATCGCGAAGAGCAGGCCGGGCCTGGGCGCGTCCGTCACGTGCACCTGAAAGATGCCGCTGCCCTCCTCGTTATAAACCTCCAGCTGCTCACCGGCCTTCACCCCCATGCGCTTGGCGTCCTCGGGGTGCATCTCGATGTACGGCAGCGGCACCGTGGCCATCTTCTGGGCAATCCGCTGATCGTGATAGCCGGTCTGCCAGATGTGCTGGTTGCGGCCCGTGGTCAGCCAGAAGGGGAACTCCTTCTCCTTG
>DASVVJ010001229.1:0-13640 GCA_036389955.1 Myxococcaceae bacterium | reverse complement strand
TCGCGTTGCCTCGGCCCTTGGGCTTGTCCGGCTGGGTGACGACGGCCACCACCTCGCCCACGTCGAACAGCGCCTGCAGCGAGGCCACGGCGAACTCGGGCGTGCCCATGAATACGATGCGGGGCCGGCTCATGCGGACCTCTGCGTGTCCACCGCCTCACGCTTGCGGGAGTGGAGCTCCTCGAGCACCTTGAGCGCGGCGCGGGCCTCGTCCGTGGTGGCCAGGGGCTGGAAGGCCGCCATCGCACTTGCCAGCGCCTTGGCCTCTTCGGCCTCGCGGGCGCGGATGCGCTCCACCGCGTGGCTGAACCGGTCGAAGAACTTCTTGAGCTCGTCGTACTTGCGCAGCTGGCGCAGCCGCGGGTAGTGCCCCGCCGCCAGCGCCTCCACGTAGAGGTTCATCACGTACACCGGCCCGGCCACCCGGTGGGTGAACACCAGGCCGAACAGGCCCAGCGCCACCGCGGTGCCCACCACCGCCAGCACGGTGAGCCAGAGAATGGTCATCCCGGCCAGCCCCTCGGCGGACGAGCCCGCTTCGAGCGCGGCGGTGTGGGCCCACCAGGCCAGCGCGCCGAACAGGCCCATGCTGCCGGCTCCAATGGTGGCCAGCATCAGGATGTACTTGAGCTGGAACTCGCGATCGATGAGGTAGGTGCGCCGACGCCAGGTGCGCTTTTGCGAGGCGATAACAGATTCAGGGGGCATGCCGTTGAGAAGCCTACCCTAACCAACCCGGGGGGTTTGACCCGTTCTTCAGCCCAGCGCTACGACGTGGACACATCCGTCCAGGAGGTTCCATGACCCGCTGCCTCACCGCGCTGAGTCTCGCCCTTGTCCTCTGCCTGCTCCCGGGGTGTAAGGGAGACCCCAAGACACCGGAGTATTGGGAGAAGCAGCTCACCGGGGCCAAGAAGAAGGACGACCGGGTACGGGTGGTGGATGCGCTGCGCGCCTCGGGCAATCTGCAGGAGAGCTTTCTGCCCATGCTGCACGCGCGGCTGGCGGCCGAGAAGCGGCCCGAGGTGAAGGCGGCGCTGGCGCGGGCGGTGGGAGACCTCAAGCACCCCTCCTCGCTGGAGCCGCTGCAGGCGGCGCTGGACCCGGCCTCCACGGACACGGACGTGCACCTGGCGAACAAGGAGCTGGCGTCGGCCCTGGGCAAGCTGGGAGATGCCCGGGCGGCGCCGACGCTGGCGGGCCTGCTGCGCTCGCGGGACAACTACACGCGCATCGAGGCGATTCAGGCGCTGGGCGCGATGCGCTCCCCGGTGGGAGTGGAGCCGCTGGTGCAGCTCGCCACGGATGAGAACGCCGAGCCGCTGCTGAACAAGAAGGCCATTGAGGCGCTGGGCCGCATTGGCGATGCGCGCGCGGTGCCCGCGCTGGTGAAGATGCTGACGAAGGAGCGCCGGGGCATCTCCTTCTATGTGGAGAGCTCGTTCGCGCTCTACCAACTGGGCACACCCGCGGCGGACGCGCTGTTGGCGGCGCTGGAGGGCCGGGACTCGGCGCTGGCGGAGTGGGCGAAGCAGCACGGCGTGCACCCGGCCAGCTACGCGATGAAGTCCGCGCAGATTCTCGGGGACCTGAGGGACCGGAGAGCGGAAGCGGCGCTGCTCAAGCAACTGGCCTTCAAGAACGAGGACCCGCGCATCCAGGCGCTGGTGCGGATGCAGGCGGCGGACGCCCTGGGCCGGATGCGGGCGGCCACGGCGGTGAAGCCGCTCTCCGCGCTGGTGGCGGAGGAGGATCCGACCGTGCGCGCCGCCTACGCCCGGGCGCTGGTGCTGATCGGCGGGCGCGAGGCGCTGCCCGCGCTGGAGAAGGCGGCGGCGCAGGGAGACTGGTACGCGCGAGAGGTGGCGATGCAAGGCGTTGCGATGCTGGGAGATGCGCGGGAGCAGCCGCTGTTCACGAAATGGGCAGCGGCGGAGGCCGGACGTACGGCCACCGAGTGCTCGGAGTACGGCGGAGAGGGCTGCGAGGATCCGGCGGCGCTGGGCCAGAAGCGAGCGGAGACGTTGGCTCGCTATGGCAAGGTGCTGGAGACGGCGCAGGCCTGCGGCACGGAGGGCGGCTGCTGGGCGCAGAAGCTCTCCGACGCGGACACGCGGCTGGTGGAGCGGGCGGCACTGGAGCTGGGACGCAGCGGCGCGGCTCAGCACGCGGCGGCGCTGGCCGGCAGGCTCTCCGAGAAGGATGTGGATGCGCGCCTGGCCCTCGTCCAGTCGCTGGACTGGCTGCTGGACTCGAAGGAGGCGGTGGGCAAGGTGCGGGAGGCGCTGCCGAAGATTCAGGCCCAACTGGCCGACGAGAAGGGCAACGCGCGCTTCGTGAAGGTGAACGAGGACCTGCGCCGGCTGGCCACCCGCCTCGAGAAGACCTGAAAGAACCGCGAGAGCCTGCCCGACATATAGCGCCGCCAAGCTGGTTCGCTGGGCAACCACCCCGAGTGCACGGGTCTCGAGTGTGCGTTGCCCATCTCGCCAGGCCAGAGCATCTCCGTGGGCGCTTACTCCTTCACTCCTCAGGGCACGCCCACCCAGGGTGCAGCCGCCCACGCTGTCCGGCCTTGTGGATCTCCACCGAGTCGTCGACCACCAGGCTCCGCCGCTTACCCATGGGATTGCTCGCTTTGCTGTTCAGGAACGAAAGGCAGATCCAACCGGAACGTCGCGCCCTGCCCCAGCCCTTCACTGTGCGCCGTCAATGAGCCCCCCATCTCCTGCGCCGCCAGCGCGCTGGAGTGCAGGCCAAAGCCGTGCCCCTCGTCGCGGGTGGTGAAGCCGTGCTGGAAGATGCGCGTGAGCATCTCCGGCGCCAGCCCGATGCCATTGTCCCGGACCTCGAGCCGGAAGCGGTCCCCGGGGAGACGGCTCAGGCTCACCGTCACGCGGCGATCCTGCTCGGGGAGCACCCCCACCGCGTACTTGGCGTTGCTGATCAGGTTGACCAGGATCATCAGCAGCTTGTGCTTCTCGGTCAGCACGGGCGGCACCTCCGCCAGCTCACGCACCACCTGGACACCGTGGCGAAGGAGCGCGGCGTGGTTGATGCGCAGGGCATCCTCCACCAGCTCTGACAACCGAACGGGCTCGGTCAGCTTCTGCGGCGTCCGGGCATAGCGCTGCTGCAGCTTGATGATGGTGGCGATGTGCTCGGTGTGCCGGCTGACATCGCTCAGCAGGCTCTGGATCTGCTCGCGCTCGGCCTTCAAGTGCTTGCCCAGCCGGCCCAGGAAAGGCACCACCGTCTTCCCCCGCTCGTCCTGCTCGAGGAAGACCGCGAGCTGGCTCTGTTGTTCCTCGAGCAGGGTGGCCATCTTCTCCACGTTGTCGAGCTTCATCCCGGTCAGCCGCTCCCGGGCCACTACCGCCGAGGTGGCGATGCTGTTGAGCACGTTGCCCACGTTGTGCAGCACGTTGGTGGCGATCTCCGCCCGGCCCACCTGCCGCGCGGTCTCCACCAGCTTCTTGTGCACCTCCTGAAGCTCACGGGTGCGCTCCTCCACCCGCTGCTCCAGCCCCTCGTTGGCCTGCCGCAACGCCTCCTCGCGCCGCTGGACCTCCTGGGCCATCAGATGGAAGCCGTGGGCCAGCCGCCCCAGCTCGTCATCGCGCGAGGACTCCAGGGTGACCTTGAAGTTGCCCGCCGCCACCTGATCCGTGGCCTGGGTGAACGCCACCAGCGGACGGGAGATCTGCTGCCGCAGCACCCAGAACATGACGCCCAGCTCGATCAGCAGCGACAGCACGCCGAACAGCAACACATAGCGCGCCACCTGGAAGGCCGCCGAGGACACCACGTGCCCGGGCAGCACGGTGACGAAGTTCCAGCCAGGGCCCGCCAGCCGCGCCGTGGCGACGTACAGCCCCTGCTCGGACAGCTCCAGCACCTCCTGCTCAGGAGTGCGGGCCTTCACGCGCTCGAAGATGGCGCGCAGCTGGGCACGCTGCTCCGCGGTGCCAGGCTGCTCGAAGACCTGCTCCGGAGGCCGCGAGTCGTTCAGGATGTTGTAGGGCTGCGCCCCGCTCTTCATCTTCAGCTCCGGGTGCGCGATGAGCTGGCCGTCATCCCGGAAGAGCAGGTTGTAGCTGCCGGGCAGGTGGTCATCGAGCGTGCGGCGCATCAGCTCGTCCAGCATCACGTCATGGTTGAACGTGGCCACATGGCGGCCGTCCAGGTCCAGGGGCGTCGTCGCCGTGACGAACCAGATCTTCGAAGGCGGATCCTCATAGATGCCCGTCCACGTCGACTCCCGCCGCGGGTTGTTCTCCGGCTTGGAGAGGGTGAAGTACTCCATGGCCAGCATGTCGAAGGTGGGGGCGAGATCCTGGAAGTACGTGGCCCCTTCCGGGAAGTACCCGATGATCGGCCCCTCGGGCAGAGTGACGCCGGTGCTCATGAAGCGGACATGGAAAGCAGGTCCGTACTGAGCGACCACGTCATACGCGGCGAGGATCCTGCGGCGCAGCTCCGGCTCCAGGGTGACGCCCGGGGGAACGAAGACCCCGGGCATCCGCGTCCCATCGAAGCCCTCGGGCCGGTTGCGGACCGTCCCATCCGGGAGCAGCGAGAACAGCCGGTCGAAGGCTGGCTGGGGATCCTGCTGGCTCCAGGCCTGGAGCCGTTCCACCATGGCCTTCTTGAGCACCGCATGGTTGTCCTGCGCGAGCACGAAAATGGCCTGCTCGCGCTGGCCGCGCTCGGCGGCCACCCGCTCCATCTGCACGAGGGTCTCGTCGCGGAAGGAGCTGAAGATGTGGAGGTAGCTGACCAGGGTGGTCAAGGCGATGATCACCCCGATACGCACTCCCATTCGGATGAGCGTCGAGCGGGCCAGGGAGCCCTGGGCCTTGTTGGCAAGCATGGCTTACCCACTCAAGGCTTGCTGTGAGGAGCTGTCAGGCCCGTCACCATCATCACTGCCAGAGCTGCTCTTGGAACATTGCGGTGCAAATCCCAGATGCTGAAATCCATGTCCCTGATCCTTCGGCACTGCTGTCCGGAGTGTTTAACTGGGCTGTAAAATTGCGGACACGCCGCATGCTGCCCGGAGACGCTGAGGCTGTAAACAACTGATGCCGATTCCAAGCCCGCGTGATCAGCCGGGCAGGGAGCCAGGGCATCCGGGTCGTCGTGAGAGTGGATGGATCGCCGCGGCGCCCTCGCCCCTGGCGCGAGGGCGTGCTTTGCATCCAGCCCATGAACGCCTCCACTCCCCTGTCCACTCTGCTCCGCCAGGCGCTGCTGCTGCTGCTGCTCGTCGGCTGCCGCACTACCCCGCCCCCGGCTCCCAGTGCACCGGACCCCATGGTCGAGGGACTGAAGCAACTGGTGCAGGCACAGCCCGGCAACGGGGCGGCGCTCTACACCCTGGCCTCGGTCCAGGCCTCCCGCGGTGAAAATGCGGAAGCGCTCCAGCGGCTCGAGCAGCTCGCCGGGCTGAGCTGGGGCTTCGCGCCGGATGACGGCGACTTCGGCGCGCTGGCCAGTACCCCCGAGTACCGCGCGATTGCCCAGCGCCTGGCGGCCCAGGAGCCGCAGGTGGCGCGCAGCCGCCCCGCCTTCACCCTCACCGAAAGGGACCTCATCCCCGAGGGTATTGCCCATGATCCGGCCACGGACACGCTCTTCGTGGGCAGCATCTCCAAGCGCAAGGTGCTCGCCGTGGCGAAGGACGGCACGGTGCGCGACTTCATCCCCGAGGCCCGCGACGGCCTGTGGAGCGTGCTGGGCCTGAAGGTGGACGCGGCGCGGCGCCACCTCTGGGTGGCCAGCTTCGCCAGCAAGAGCATGAAGGGCGTGAAGCCCGAGGAGGTGGGCCGCGCCGGGCTCTTTCAGTACGAGCTGCCCTCGGGGGCGCTGCTGGCTCGCTACACGCTGGACAACACACCCCGCCACCACCTGCTCAATGACATCGCGGTGAGCGCCGAGGGAGACGTGTTCGTCACCGACAGCGAGGCAGGCGCGGTGCACGTGCTGCGCGCGGGGACGAAGGCGCTCACGCCGTTGGTGCCCGAGGGCAGCCTCATCTACCCCAACGGCATCGCGCTCTCGGCGAAGGGAGCGCACCTGTACGTGGCCTCCTTCGGAGGCATCGCCGTGGTGAACCCCGTGTCGGGTGAGCACACGCCGCTCCAGGCCGCGCCCGGCATCGTGCTGGCGGGCATCGACGGACTGTCGCTTCACCAGGGCAGCCTGATCGCCGTGCAGAACGGCCTGGGCCGTGCCCGGGTGACACGCTTCCACTTCGGCACGGAGCCCACGCGGGTAGAACGCGCCGAGGTGCTCGAGTCCGGCAACCGCCTCTTCAGCGAGCTGCCCACCACGGGCACGGTGGTGGGCAACGCTTTCCTCTACATCGCCAACAGCCAGTTGCGCCGTCTGGGGCCCACGGGGGAGCTGCCTCCGCCGGGGCAGCTCTCGCAGACCGTGCTGCTGCGCATGGAGCTGAGCGGCGAATAGGCACAGAAGGCGCTCGGCCCCTCGTCTGCCCTTGGGTTCCGTTGAGGAATGGATGCCTAGGTTTCCCTCAGGGACGACACCACCCACAGGAGGGAGACACACATGGCAAAGCACATGCTGAAGGGATTCGTGGTCGCGGGGCTGCTGGGGCTGACGGGGCTGGCGGTGGGCTGCCAGGACAACCGCGAGGCCGACATCCGGGAGGACACCCGCGAGGTGGGCCAGGACCTCGATAACGCCGCGGACAACGCCGCCAATGACGTGAGGGACTTCGGCCGCGAGGCGAATGAGGACCTGCGCGAGGGCACCGGTGGTTCGGGCAATGTGGACCCCAACATCGGCGAGCGCGAAGGCGTGATCAACGACGGCGAGGGCCTGCTCGAGCAGAACCAGGCCGACGGCACCTTCCTCGAGGACGGCAAGGGCCCGGTGGACGACAAGGCCAACGACAACGAGGTCAACAAGAAGTACTAGCGCCTGAAGCGGGCCAGGGTGAGGGGGCTTAACCCCCACCCCGGCCCGGGTGCTCAGTGCTGCAGCCCGCGAGGCGGGGGGCCCGCCTGCTGCAGCTCGCGGTACTCCGCGTCCTCGAACACACGCGAGCGGATGAGGAAGCGCACGCCCTCGGGAGCTTCCACCGAGAAGCCGCTGCCCCGCCCGCGCACCACATCCACCGTCAGGTGGGTGTGCTGCCAGTACTCGAACTGCGGGCCGGAGATGTAGAAGGGCGTGTCCACGATCGTCCCCAGGAACACGTCCTGCTGGCCGATCTTGAAGTCACCCCTCGGGTAGCACATGGGCGCGCTGCCATCGCAGCAGCCTCCCGACTGATGAAACATCAGCGGGCCGTGCATCCCCTGCAGCTTTCGCAGCAACGCCTCGGCTTCGGGCGTCACCGACACTCGCGCCACGGCCATGGCCTAGAAGAAGCCCATCGGCTTCGGGTCGTAGCTGACCAGCATGTTCTTGGTCTGCTGGTAGTGGTTGAGCATCATCTTGTGCGTCTCGCGGCCAATGCCCGACTGCTTGTAGCCACCGAACGCGGCGTGGGCCGGGTACAGGTGGTAGCAGTTGACCCACACGCGGCCCGCCTGGATGGCGCGGCCCATGCGGTAGGCGGTGTTGGTGTCGCGCGTCCACACGCCGGCGCCCAGGCCGTACAGCGTGTCATTGGCGGTGGCCAGCGCGTCCTCCGCGTCCTTGAACTTCGCCACCGAGACGACCGGGCCGAAGATCTCCTCCTGGAAGATGCGCATCTTGTTGTGGCCCTCGAAGATGGTGGGCTCCACGTAGTAGCCCTCGGCCAGCGCGCCCTTCAGGTTGGCGCGGCCGCCGCCGGTGAGCACCTTGGCGCCCTCCTTCTTGCCGATGTCGATGTACGAGAGGATCTTCTCGAGCTGATCATTGGACGCCTGGGCGCCGATCATCGTCGCGGTGTCCAGCGGGTTGCCCTGGACGATCTTCTTGGTGCGCTCCACCGCCTTCTGCATGAAGGCGTCGTAGAACTTGTCCTGCACCAGCGCGCGCGACGGACAGGTGCACACCTCGCCCTGGTTGAGGGCAAACATGGCGAAGCCCTCGAGCACCTTCTGGGCGAAGTCGTCGTTCTTGTCGAACACGTCCGCGAAGAAGATGTTGGGCGACTTGCCGCCCAGCTCCAGCGTCACCGGGATGATGTTCTCCGAGGCGTACTGCATGATGAGCCGGCCCGTGGTCGTCTCACCCGTGAAGGCCACCTTGGCGATGCGGTTGCTGCTCGCGAGCGGCTTGCCCGCCTCGATGCCAAAGCCGTTCACCACGTTGAGCACACCCGCGGGCAGCAGGTCGCCCACCAGCTTCATGAACTCGAGGATGGTGACGGGCGTCTGCTCGGCGGGCTTGAGCACCACGCAGTTGCCGGCGGCCAGCGCGGGCGCCAGCTTCCAAGCCGCCATCAGCAGCGGGAAGTTCCAGGGGATGATCTGGCCTACGACGCCCAGGGGCTCCTGGAAGTGGTAGGACACGGTGTTGTCGTCCAGCTCGCCCAGCGAGCCTTCCTGCGCGCGGATGACGCCGGCGAAGTAGCGGAAGTGGTCGATGGCCAGCGGCAGGTCCGCGGCGAGCGACTCGCGGATGGGCTTGCCGTTGTCCCACGTCTCGCTGACGGCCAGCATCTCGAGGTTGGCCTGCATCCGGTCAGCGATCTTGTTGAGGATGTCGGCGCGGGTGGTGACGGACGTCTTGCCCCAGGCGGCCTTGGCCTTGTGGGCCGCGTCGAGCGCCTTGTCGATGTCCTCGTGGGTGGAGCGCGGGATTTCGCAGAACGCCTTGCCCGTCACCGGGGTGATGTTCTCGAAGTACTGGCCCCGGGTGGGGGGAACGAACTCGCCGCCGATATAGTTGCCGTAACGGCTCGCGTACTGGATCTTGCTGCCAGCCTGACCGGGGGCTTCATAAACCTTCGTCATGCGGAGTTGCCTCTCGTGTTTGGGGGCCACGCGCCACTTCACGGCCGGGGAGCCACGAAGGACGCGCCTGCACAATACGAACAAAGTGGCCTGGACAGGTAGGCACCCCCGAGGGCAATCCAGGAACCCGTACGGTAGGAGGAACAGTGAGAGGCCAGGCGGGGTCCAACCGGGCTGTGAAGATCGCCCTGAGTTGTTGGGTTGTGATCAGTCTGCCGTTGCTCTTCGCTCTGCCGGCCTCCGCGAAGGACCGGGTTGCCGCCGCGCGTCAAAACCGTGCACGCGAAGTGACAGAGATTTTCACCTCCGCGGGAGTGGAGTACCCGCCGCCGGAGCTGTACCTGCGCGCCTTCAAGCACGAGCGGGAGCTGGAGGTCTGGGCGGGCGCCGCGGGCAAGCCGCTGAAGAAGGTGAAGACGTACCCGTTCTGCGCCGCCTCCGGAGAGCTGGGGCCCAAGCGCCAGGAGGGAGATCTCCAGGTGCCCGAGGGTTTCTACACGATCGATCTCTTCAACCCCACGAGCGCCTATCACCTGTCCATCCGGGTGAGCTACCCGAACGAGTCAGACCGGATCCTCGGCCGCAGGCCGCTGGGCGGGGCGATCATGGTGCACGGCAACTGCGTGAGCATTGGCTGCATCGCCATTCAGGACGGGCCCATCGAGGAGCTGTACCTGATGACGCTGGATGCCAAAAAGCGCATGGGGCGCAATGTGCCCATCCACATCTTCCCCCGTCGCCTGGATGCGGAAGGGCTGGCGGCGCTGGAGAAGACAGCGGGTGAGGACACGGGGCTGAGCTCCTTCTGGAAGGGCCTGGAGCCGGGCTACCGCCTCTTCGAGGAGACGAAGCGCCCGCCCCGGGTGAGCGTGGACATGAAGACAGGCGCCTACCGGGTGCGCAGCGGTAAGTAGCGCGCGGCGCCTCGAAGCGGCCCTCTGGATCCGTCAGCGGCCTCTCGCGCTATCCTCGCGCCGGGAGCGGGCTCGATGCCACCCGCGCAAGCGAGGAAGCCATGAGCGGGGGAACTGGAGTCCAGGCGAAGCGGGCGCTCATGGCGCTCGTGGCGCTGCTGAGTGGGCTGGTTCCGCTCGAGGCCCTGGCGCACGAGCTGGGCCTCTCTCGTGGCGAGTACACGCTGGATGGGGCCGCGGTACGGGTGCAGCTCACCTTCGCTCGACCGGATCTGCTGGGGCTGCTGCCCGAGCTGGATGAGGAGAAGGATGGGTTCCTGTCGGCGGGGGAACTCATCACGGGCCGCGAGCGGCTCAAGACCACGGTGCGCTCGGGGCTCGTGGTCTGGTCCGACAGTGGGGAGTGCCAGCTCGAGTCCCAGGACACGCGGCTCATCAAAGAGGACGGCGTGGCGCTGGAGGCGAAGTTCGTCTGCGGCCACCCTACCGAGCGGGCCCAGGCGGAGGTGCTGCTGCTCCAGGGGTTTGCGCCTGGCCATCGCCACCTGGCCCGTGTCTCCTCACGAGGCGTGGTGGAGGACGCGGTGGTGCTTCAGCAAGCACCCCGGGTGGAGCTGTCCATCCATGCCGGCCAGGGCGCCGCCCTGGGCCCCATGTTGTGGATGGGGATCGCCCACATCCTGGGAGGCGCGGATCACCTCGTCTTCCTGCTGGGCCTGCTGCTGGTGGGCGGCAGCCTGCGGGGGCTGCTGGCCACCATCACCGCCTTCACGGTGGCCCACTCGCTCACCCTCGCGATGATGGTGCTGGGGCCGGTGGCGGTCAGCCCCTGGCTCATCGAGCCGGCCATCGCACTGTCGGTGGTCTACGTGGGCATCGAGAACTTCTTCGTGAAGAACGCGGACCGCCGCTGGCTCATCACCTTTCCCCTGGGGCTGGTGCATGGGTTTGGCTTCGCGGGAGCGCTGCACGGGCTGGCGGTGCCGAAGGAGCTGCTGCTGTCGGCGCTGGTGTTCTTCAACGTGGGCGTGGAGCTGGGGCAGCTCGCGGTGCTCTCCGTGGCGCTGCCGCTGGTGCTGTGGGCCCGGCGGCGGCCGTGGTTCCGCCTCTATGGCGTACGGGGCTTGAGCTCCGGGGTGGTGCTGCTGGGGGTGGGCTGGTTCGCGCTCCGGATGATGGAGGGCTGAGCCACTCTCCCTGAAATTAAGAAATTCAGGCTCCTGCGGAAAAACGCACTAAAGCTGTTTACACGGGAAGACAAACTCTCTATACGAGTGATGTCTTTCTCACGCGAAGTGCGCCCCTCCCCTTGCCACAGGAGCCATTCCATGAAGAGCACACAGTCCAGGCTGACGAGCTGTCTCACGCTGCTGGGAGCGCTGTTGATCTGTACGGGGTGCGGCGGGGTGACGGAGGAAGAGCTCGCCACTGAGTCGGACCTGCAGATGAGCATGGCCACCACGGAGCAGGCGGCCGAGGAGGAGCCCCGCAAGGTCGAGGACCTGATGGGCGGCCTCGAGGTGGAGGCGGGCACGCTGCACGTGAACGAGAAGTACGTGGACGTGTCGCTGAAGCAGCTCCAGGCGGTGAGCCTCGGCAATGGCGCCTATGAGACGACGGACGAGATGACGGGCGAGGTGAACCAGTTCGTGATCAAGCCCTACCCGCTCGATCAGTTCATCCGGCTGTGGAAGTACTGCTCCGCGACGGGTGAGTGGGTCTTCTCCTGGCGCCCCTGCCCCACGAAGATCATCGACACCGGCACCATCCGCCTCTGGATGAACTCCTCGTGCGCCCGCAAGGTGCAGTCGGCTGGCTGGGGCGCGTGCTTCGGCTACGGCAGCTCGGGCTACAGCGGCCGCTACTACTACCTGGAGTCCTGGAAGTGCGGCGTGGGCACCGGCTACTGCGTGGAGCGGTACGCCGCCCGGACGCTGCGCTTCAACTACAACGTGGCGGGCTGCAACACGGGCAACCTGCTGAACGTCTCGACCACCCAGGGCGACTTCCTCTGCCGCTCGCGCGCGCCGCTGTTCTGCCAGTGAGCCGCTGAAGTCCCGAGGTGAAGAACGCAGCGCCGGGAGCAGCCAGCCCGGCGCTTCCTCTTTGCGGGGTGAAGCTTCCCGGAACCACCCGGCGCCTCAACCCGCCTGGCGCTCGGACACGGGCTCCGCCTTGTTCGCCAGCGCGGACTCTCCGGGCCCGAGGGCGGGAACCGGGGGCGGCGTGGAGGCGGGCTCGTCCTGGAACGCGCTGGGCAGCAGGTTGAAGGGCAGCACCTTGGACAGGGCCAGCAGCAGCAGCACCCCACCTGGCGCGGCGAAGATGGCCAGCGCGGGAATGACCTTGGCCACGTCGATGAGCTGAGCGCGCATGCGCCGCCGCTCCTCGCCCGTGAGCTTCACGCCGCGGGCCGCCTTGGCCAGCAGCACCGCCAGGTCCCCCGTCTCCCGCACCTCCTGCATCACCCGGTGGAAGTTCTTGTCCAGCGCCTCCTGGATGCGGGCCACGAAGTCCTCGCCCATCAGCCCCGCGGCGGCCGTCACGGTGAACACGTCCACCACCGAGCGGTGCTTGGCGTAGAACTCCGCCATCTGCAGCTCCAACTGGTGCACCTCTTCCTCGGGCACGCCCAGCGCGTCCGTCAGCTCGTGCAGGAAGGCGCGCTCTCCGCGCGAGCGCTGCCCGTCCACCAGCGAGGCCAGCAGCGCCTGCTCGACGATGAACTGCTTCATGTCGTAGCTGCGCACCCCGGCCACCATGGTGCGCACGGCCAGCCGGTGCTCGAAGGACTTCTTCACCGCCACCTTCACCTCGGCCTCGATGGCGTCCGGCAGCGCCAGGTCCTCCACCTGCCGCAGAATGGCCCGCCTCATGGCGGGGCTCGGCTCGCGGTCGGCACAGGCCAGCCCCGCCAGCACCTCCACCAGCAGCGCCTTCTGCCGGGCCGCGAAGTCGATGCGCCGCTGCGCCGCCTTCAGCTCGAAGCGCCCGCGCGAGAAGTAGTCAATCGCCTGCCGCCCGAACATCTGCGCGTCCGCGTAGAGCGCGCCATTGTGCAGCACCAGCCCGTACACCGGATCGCCCGCCAGCGAGATGGCACGCCGGGCCAGCGCCCCCTCCACCTTCCCGTACAGACGCCGGCTGGCCTCGGCCCCGTCCCGCAGCTTCGCGTCGATGGCCTGCGCCACATCCGTCTCGCCGGTGAGCATGGCGAACAGCAGTACGAGCTGATCCTGCCGGCGCCCGGCCGGAGCGCCCGCGAGCATGGCGATGTCCAGCGCCATGCTCGCCAGGGTGCGCACCACGGCCAGGAACAGCTGCTCCTCGGGAGCGCGGGCCTTGGAGCTGACGGGAGCCTCGGCCTCGGCGGCCTGGGACTTGTTGTCCGCGGGGGTGCCATACAGCAGGCCCGAGGCGCGCAGGGTGCGGCGCAGGTAGGCCCGGGCCCGAGCCCGGCCAGGACTGCCCGTGAGCGGGGTGGGACTCAGCGCGAGGGTGGACACACCGGCATGTGCCGCCACCGACTCCCCGAGAATCGAGGAGAGCCAACCCGCCTTACCCAGATCCATGACTGTGTTCCACCCATGACGCCAGACGGCTGGCGTCGCAGGGGAAATAACCTACCCGGAGCGCGGATGCTACCCACTCCCGCCCACCTCGTGGGCAGGGCTGACAGCGGGGTGACAAAGACCTCAGTCCGCGAGGCCCCAGCGCCGCTGCCGCACTGGGAGTACGGCCCCCGGAGCTGCCCTTCTGTCCCCCCTCTCAGGTGACGGGGTGCGCTACGCTCCATGCGCACGTGGAC